>CAJYHH010000354.1 GCA_913773825.1 Candidatus Sericytochromatia bacterium
CTGAAACACTCAGCCAATTCCCAGGGCAGTGCCATTGAAATCGAAAAAATCTTGAATGACGCAGGCTTTCCAGCTGATCTATTTGTTAATTTAACCATCAACAACGACTGTGCCGCAGAAGTGATTAAAGACCCCGTCATTCGCGCGGTCACCCTGACCGGCAGCACCCGTGCAGGTAAATCCGTTGCCGCTACAGCAGGCTCAGTGCTCAAAAAAACGGTTTTAGAACTCGGCGGCAGTGACCCTTATCTGATTCTGGCAGACGCAGATCTTGAGGCCGCAGCAGCCACTTGCGCCACCAGCCGCCTAATTAACTCAGGCCAGAGCTGTATTGCCGCCAAGCGCTTTATTGTGGTTGAAAGCGTGCGTAAGCGCTTTGAAGAACTGTTTGTGCAAAACATGGCGAAAGCCGTCATGGGTGACCCGCTGGATGAAAAAACAACTTTAGGCCCCCAGTCCCGCGTGGATCTGCGTGATGAACTCCATCAGCAAGTCCAAAAAAGTATCGCAAAAGGGGCTCGCTGCCTGCTCGGCGGTGAAATCCCTGACAGCCCTGGCGCCTTTTATCCAGCAACCGTCCTGACTGATGTTAAACCCGGCATGCCCGCTTATGATGAAGAATTATTTGGCCCTGTGGCCTCAGTGATTGTCGCCCAGGACGAAGCTGAAGCCATTCAAATTGCCAATGACTCGATTTATGGCCTGGGTGCGGCTGTGTTTAGTCAAGATGTCGAACGCGCTGAAAAAATTGCCGCAGAGTCCCTTGAAGCAGGCTGCTGTTTTGTTAATGCTTTTGTGGCCTCTGATCCCCGCCTGCCCTTTGGCGGCATTAAAGAAAGTGGCTATGGCCGCGAGCTGGCCGACTTTGGCATTCGTGAATTTGTAAATATCAAAACCGTGTATGTGAAATAGCGAGTGGCTGGTCGCTCGCCCTTATAGAAAGAACCTTATGAAAAATTTTATCTATCTCAATGACCATAAAATGTACTCTCTGGCCGCCCAGCACTTTGCCGGACTGGCTGAATCTTTAGTCGGTGTTGATCAAGAGCTTGAAGGCACAGCCCAACATCTGGCTGAACTGTTTAAAGCTGAGCAGCGTGGTGTCGACAAGCGCTATGTTCAGGACTATGCCTATACCCTGTTTGAAAAACATCTGATCGAAGTCGAAAAAGTCCTGACACTTGATCGTGAAGCCCTGGATACTCGCGAAGATATTCTGCCTGAAGCCTCACGCCTAAGCTTTGTAAAAGTCACAGGCAAAGCGGTGTTTTTAGATGCCCAGACCATGATTGACAATCTCAAGCGCTTTAATAAAATTGGCGAAGCCATTACCTTTGTAACGAACTACGGCGACTTAAATCGTCTGCATGAAGAATATCGCAGTCTGGTTGAAAAAGTTAATCAGAGCAGCGCCAATAAACATATGAAGCAGGCCAAGCTCAAAGAGCTTGAGCGTGCTTATCAAAACTCCACGGATATCAAAGAGTTGGTCAAAAACTCGAATCTGCACGCTGATCAGAACTTTATTGAATCTGTCTCCCTTTTGCTCGACTACGGCTATCAGGATCAGTTTGAAATTCAGCTCAAAGGCAGCCAGGCGCTGTTTTCATCCCTGCTCTCTCAAGAATATCTGCGTGAGACCCAGCAACAGATTGTGCGCCGCTACGCCAAGCTGACCGATCGCAGCTTTACGCTCTTTGGTGTGGTCACCCAGAATCCCCACGACAAAGAAGATATGAGTTCAGAGAGTCTTAACGCCAAATCGATTAAAGAAGCGGTCATCAATCTGGCTTTACAACTCTCCAATGTCGACACCAATTTTGCCGGTCGTTCATCCGGTGAAATTACTATTGATCCGATTGCGGTCTATACCGAACTCTAAACGTTCTGCTTAAAAGGAGCATCTTGATGCAAAGCACTCAGACGTTGCTTGCCAGCCGCTGGAGCCGACTTGTCAGCAGCTTTATCGATGGCTTTATTTTGTCGATGATCCTTTTTCCACTGCTTTATCTGCTGGTAAGCGGCAACCTTGAAGCAGCCCAGCATCTTAATCCGATTCAAAAGCTGATTATTGCGGTAGCTGGCTGGGTGGTGTTTTTGGCAATTAACGGCTATCTGCTGGCAAAACGGGGTCAGACAGTTGGCAAAATGGTGATGAAAATTCGAATTGTTGATCTCGAAGGTAACATACCCTCTCTGATCAAAATTTTGCTGCTGCGCTATTTTGCTGTCGGCTTAATTTCTCAACTTCCTGTGATTGGCAGCCTCTTTAGCCTGATTAATCTGTTAATTATTTTTGGCCCTGAGCGTCGCTGTCTTCATGACTACATCGCAGGTACACGAGTCGTCTCAACTGAAGAAGTCTACTATGATTAGCCAATTAGCCAATTAGTTCAGGACTGACCCAGTTTTGAATCCCTTCAGCATAAGCAGTCCAGTCTGAAGACGAAGTATCGATCTTGATTCTTCTAAACTAGTTCAAAAACATTTGGGCGCTGCAGCCGTGAAGTCAGAAGCACATTCAGACTCACTTGTTCACTTCCTTAAAACTGAAATTTCCCCCTTCCTCTAAACAATAAAAAGTTCATTCTAAAAATTTAGAGTAAATTATACGCTTAAATTCCACACCCTTCTCTAACAAGCTCTCCAATTGCATAAAATTCATAATTATGTTACATATAATTCATATATATTTTAAGTTTCTCTTTGAAGGGTTTCTATCAAGAGGTTGATTGGCTTTGATTAAATGGACCCACGTACATCATTTTTTATGTACTCTAATTTTGGGCACCGTTACATCTTTGATGTTTGCATGCTCACCGAGGGTTGTTGGACAAAGTCTTTCGGTGGTGCCTGAATAAAGCAAACCTTTGAAACCTATTATTTTGACCATTTAACCAGCGTAGAGCCATGATACTGAAATCTTTAACACGTTATCATCTTCAGATTCCACTCAATCCCCATCCTATCGATTTTAGCTCGCTCATGCATCAAAATGCTATCTGGGTTTCTTATGCATTGGATCCCAGGGATACAAAACTGATGGAATCAGATAACCTTATTTATCAAGGGCAAATCAGAAATGGTGTCTTCGGCATTCGTGTTCTGGGCATTGCAGAAAATAAGCTAACTAGTCCTACTGAGGCCCTAAGTCAAATCGATAAGCACGTATCACATTTGTCGAGTCTTTTGAGTTCAGGCCAAGGAATCGAGATGTCAGAATTAAAAAGGGACGGCTTCAACCATAAAGATATCAAGATCTGGGATAACCCCTCTGATACATTAATCAGACTCTGTGTAGCAGCCAACGATCCCGCAAGTAAAACAGACATCAAACGTCTCAGAACACAACTCAATAACGGTGTTATACCAGCCGTAGTGCCAGAAACTCATGCAGATATGAACGTCTTGATTGCAGGGTGTCCTCCATGAGTTGGCAAGACGGGCTCATGCTCGGCACGACAAATCCTTATTTCTTACCGACGCCAGAAATGTTTTTTTCACTTATCAATTTTTTAAAAAACCATAACATCGTTCAAGCTGATTATCCCTACCCAAAAGATATAAAACCACTACGTGTTATCGAAATTGAACATTTTCCAAAAAACTATTTACCTCCATTGCCTTCTCAGTGGACGGAAAAAACAATAAAGTTTCACAATGCCCTCTTTTGGGTCACAGAAGCAGACCTCGACACAGAAAAGGGTTATGTCGAAGTTTACAAAGATCCCGCTGGTCTCCGTGAACCATTTGAACCAATACCTCAGAATGGTGATCTACCACATGATATTAGTTTTGAACAAATTCATCTCTTAGATCCTTACCTATCACAACATTATTATTTTGATCTGCGTCTACCCGTTTCACCAAAACTCATTGATGAAATGGCCGAACTTGATTATTGTGTAAATGGACCTTTTCTGAGCCTGCGATATGGCTTTCATTACGAAAATAATTCTATAATCTCACTTGAAAATCAAGACGATTATTTCAGACTTTTTTCTTATGCTCCAACAGCATTAGATAAAAAAGGTTCTCTTTTACTCGCTTATGCAGGCTGCTTTTCGATAACAGTTTATACACATAGAGGCCTGTTCGGTGACACAGGCTATTACAACTTTAAAGCTCCTGGTGAAATCTGCACACTTGAAGAAGGTGTCACCCGTTTCAAAAACCTATCGAAACTCTTTTACCAGGAGCTGAGAGTGGGTATGGAAGAGATCTTTCAACAACCTGTGGACTTATTTCTCTGTGCATCATATTAAATTGATGGCCAAGCGCTATTTACTCGCTGGGCTCATAGCTGGGTGTTATTTCTTTAATTTAACCAGTACAAAGGCTCTTGCAAATCAACGAGAATCAGAGCGCTGGTGCCCGGTTGAATGGCTAACAGAAGCCGCCAGGGCATTTCAGGAAACCCAGTTCATCTATCATGTCTTCTACAATGAAAGTGGAAGTGATTTTCTTGTTGAGGGCAAGTCAGAACCAGCAGACTTCAGCAAAATTTTTTGGTCTGAGGAAGGGATCGGTCTTGATGAAGACAAACCTCCTCATAAAGAAGATTTGATTGTGTTTTTTCCTCATGATCAATACTGGATTAATCTCCGTCTTATGCCCCAAATGGATCAAGCTCAAGAAGATCTGGCAGCAGACGCCCGCGCAAAACCTGCTGAACGGGAAACAAGCACAGGCCAGTCCTTTCCAGTCAAAACTTTACCCCCTATTCAGCCTGTACAGTCTGAAAAAAAGGTTCCTCAAGCGGATATTCTTGTTTATTTAAATATGCTTGATCGAATCCAGGCTCTGGAATACAACTATGGCTTTGTGAAAGCCAACCTAGCTAACCAGATTCGCATCCTCGACAGGGAGTATTTTATCTATCAGCGCTGCCACCAAACAGGCAGCTCCTACAACCCTGATTGTGATCCCGAAGACTCCGAAGCTAACTACTATATGTCTGAAAATCTTTATCTACCAAACCTCATCTTTCTTCGTTCTGTTCAGGAAGCGCTCAAAAGCGTTGAGACCAGAACCGCCAAGCTCAGGCAATGGCTCAAACAAGGCAATGGGGAACAAAGCTGTAAGATCAACCAACCAGGAGGGCGCCCCGCTGTTCAACCCCAGATTGTGTATGCGGATCGCCAGGAAGGCGGCTATTTGACCGTCCATTTCCGCCTGGCGAATGCGGAAGGTCTTTTGAGTACCCAGTTACTCAATGCGTGGCAGCTCGAAATCAATAATGGCAACGGTATTTTACCTGAACCAAAAGATCCTGTAGCCGTTTATGAACTGCAAACCGGCAGACGTATCCAGGATCCTGTAACAGCCAATGCTTTTGTCATCTCGGTTCCCTATGAGGTTTACTCTAGAGCCACTGAACTTGATGTTCCGGACGAGAGAGAGAAAATATTGAGGTATCTATCGACTGGTCCTGGCAGCATCAGACTGGTACCAAAGCCAAATGCAAATCCCGGCGTTTCAATTGAAGCCTCGGACGTGATGGATGTAGTATGGCCAGGTTTGTCACCTGAAGGTTCAGCGTTAGATTTAATTTATCAAGGTTAAAGCAATAGACCTGTTGTGACAGCTCATAGAGCCAAATAGAGGTTCCACAAACCAGCACAGACCTCCACACAATCATTGTAAAAATTAAACTTTTTTGTCCTCAAGCGATTGACAGAAATCCGATACCGTTTCATTCCCACATTCCCTGCTCAACCCCTATACGTTCTTGGGCTTTTGTTCGATTGGCCGCTTTTTACTCATCACTTAACGGTTGCTGTTTCTTCTTTTTTATCGACAAAACGGCGTTCTTGCAGGCATAGATTTGTTCAAAACCAAAAAAAAACCTAAATCTAATCGCACGGTCTTCTGTTGAAACTACGCTAGCTCAGGAGGAAATTCTATTTTGAGCAAGGAAAAATCGTTTGTGCTTCCAATCCAGCAATCACTTAAAAAGTGGATCCATTTTGATGAGCCCGAAAGGACGAGCGTTTTAAAGGTGTCCTCATTCGGGGAGAGCTGACCCAGTTTTGAATCAACTCAGCATAAGCAGTCCAGTCAGATGCTGAAGTATCTATTTTAAGCTTGGGCAACTGACTGAGCTCAAAAGCTTTTTCACGTTGCTTAAGAGACGTCTGCAAAGCTTCAAGCGTGGCGGCTTCAGAACCATAGAGATCGATATAGCCTTCAGCCCAGCCTTGACGTTCATAACGGTATAAAGCCCGCTGAGCAACCCTCTCAGGTGGATAGGTCAGCAGGACTAGTTGAGCGCCAAGCTTGTTCAGCTGCTGATCAAACTCAGAATAACGCGCCCATTCTGGCACCAACGCATAATAGGATAGGTAAAAGCGCTCCAGAATCACCCAGTCAGTCTGAAGCTCAGACAGCTTGTTAAGTACAGCTTTTAAGCGCCAGCAGAAGTTTTCCGGCACACCCGCTCTGATTTCATCCATCAACTCGCCAAAGGTCTCTTCTTCGTAAATGACGCGATAGCTGGCTTGAAGCGTTTTTAAGCGAGATATTAGCGCAGTCAGCACGCTGGATTTACCTGTTCCCGTTAATCCATCAATTACCAGCAAAGACATAAGCAACAAGCTCCTGTGAGATACTGAGTCCAGGATAA
>CAJYHH010000355.1 GCA_913773825.1 Candidatus Sericytochromatia bacterium
TAGTAGGTGGTAGGGAGTAGGTGGGGGGCGGGGAAAATAAAGGGGGAAAGAAGATTGGGCAGAAATGTATGTACGGGTGGGAGCGTATTTGTCTTTACCCTACCTACTCCCTACCATCTACCACCTACTCTTCTCTCCCCTTCCCCACAATCAGTTTGCGGGCTTTGGGTGTGCCAAAGAAAAACATCAGCGGCAGATGCAGGCGCTGCCCCCACCACCATTCGTTGTGTAAGCCGCCGCGATCTTCGAGATAACCTAAATTCTGCCCTTCGATATAGCCTCGAGTGAGTAAAACCTGCTTGAGGGCACGAATATTGAGAATATTTTGGTTGCTACCGACACGTTGATGGCGTAAGCCTTCACGAGTGCCCATATCCAGCCAGAGTTGTTGGCCAGGATGAAAGTTAATCGCATCGTGAAGCGCTTCGCGCTGGTTCCACCAAAGTGAAGGTGAAACCATGCCAATATTGCCATAGACCTGGGGGTAATAAAGCCCGAGATAAAACGAAATCAGTCCACCTAATGAAGAGCCCATGACACCTGTATGGGCCGGGTCGCTTAGAGTATGAAAGCGGCTGTCGATTAAGGGTTTGACTTCTTCGGTCAGGTAAGCAGCATATAAAGCGCCCTGGCCCCCTTCAGTGCCCCAGCGGGTTCGCATTTGGCTCCAGGTATATTCACTGTTACGGCCCATCGTGTTATAGACGCCCACAATAATCAGCGGCTGAATCAAGCCTAATGCAATTAAGCGATCCAGAGTCCGGTCAACATGCCAGGGCATGCCACCAAAGGCAATTTCAGGAAAAAATAAATTATTGCCGTCGTGCATATACAGCACGGGATAACGGCGTGTAATCTCAATGTCGTAGCCGGGTGGTAAATACACATCCAGCAGACGCTCATTATTGAGAATTTTTGACCGGCTGACCAGACGCTCATGACGACCATGAACCAGGCGTTCCGGGTCAATGGCCAGACGTTGATTCGTCAGTCGCAGTTTGCGGATTCGAGACATCAGATTAAACCTTTATCAGCATTCGAGTATCAGCATTAAGCGCATTATTTAAATAGCCATGTAATTGCTTACAGGGGGTTTGCTGGTGTCAACAGAAGCAATGCCTTCACAGCGCACGCAGACTTCACCCCTTTCATCAAAAATTTCACCTTGGCTAAAAATTAAGGCTCTGCCAATTTTGGTGGGGCGGGCGATACAGCTTAATTTATTGCCGCGCAGCGGGCGCAAAAACTGGATATTTAACTGAACGGTGCCGGTGCGATATTGCTGGCTGTATAGAATGCCTGTTAAGCCGACTAACATATCGCACAGGGCAGATAAGATGGCGCCGTTTACAGCTTGTGTACCCAGGCCTCCGCGTTGTTCCGGCTTGATGGGATCAATAAAAGCCTGAAGACAGTCTGGATCGCTGAGATCAACCTGAACCCCTAAATTAAGCAAAAGCGGATTCTGATTCCAGACCGTTTGCATTTCAGCGCGTTGTTGTAGAGTTAAAGCTTGTAGGGACATTCTTTCAAGACGCTCTTTTAATCAGGCTTTTGACTCAATCTGTATCTAAATTTAGATACTTTTTTTAGGCGATTTTATGATGGATTTATTCTATCATGCGTCGAAACTTATGGGATCGTGATACCGTCTGGTTTACATTAGTGCCATACATCAGGCATCTTCAAGGAGGTCTTCATGCAAGGCCAAATGATTCGTAAAGCGTTACTTACCACTCTGGCCGTTACCATGATTGGCACAACAACGGCCTCATGTTCCCGTGAAGAAATTATTAACCGCGGCATTGGTGCCGCCATTGGCGCAGGAGTAGGTCTGCTACAGGCTTCTTCGATTACCCCAGAAGTTGAGCGTCAGTTAGGTGCTCAGGTCCGGGCCCAGATACTTCAGGAATACAAGCTCTATACAGCTTCGCCTGCTGTAGTTGAATATGTGCGCAGCGTGGGTAATCGACTGGCTGCTCAGGCAACCCGGCGTAATGAAGTTAATTACACTTTTGACGTGGTTGATAGCCGTGAAATCAACGCCTTTGCTATTCCTGGCGGGGGGATCTTTGTGACAACTGAATTATTAAAGTATCTCAACAACGAAGCTGAATTAGCCGGTGTGTTAGGTCATGAAATTTCTCACGTTGAAGACAAACACAGTCAGGAAGCCCTGCGTCGAGCCATGGTCACTCAGGGAGCTGTTCAGGGGGGATTATCTGATAGTCAGATCCTGACAGCTGTTGCCTCTTTAACGGCTAACCTGATTTTACGAGGCTTTAGCCGAGACCAAGAGCGTGAAGCAGATCGCGATGGTGTTAAGCTGGCCACTCGCTTTAACTATGATGAGCAGGCGCTGTCTGGATTTTTGCAGACCTTGTTAAATGTTCAGGGCAGTGGCTCAGGCAATGGTCTGGTGACTTTATTCCAGACTCATCCCAATCCAGAAGAGCGGATTACCTTAATTCGTCAGTATATTACCCAAAACGGAATCGATGTAGCGAGCCCGGTAACAAATGCTCAAGGCTACAAAGCCCAGGTCGCGGTGCTGGGAGCCAAACTGCCTTTGACGGCTACAACCAATCCCTAAGTTTTAAAAGTTCGCCTCGCGAGAGAGATCTCTAAGGCCCTGGAATTTAATCTTCCAGGGCCTGTTTTGCGATTTGAGACTAAATGCTTAAAATAAAAAGGCTGCTTGAGATTAGATTGATGCGAGGGGGCTTTATGCGGGCGGCGACGCGTAGCGTAACGATTAACTGCCCAGTTGGCAGAGTTTTTGCCTTTATCGCAGATCCGGTTAATTTACCGCTGTGGTCAAAATCATTTTGTCTTTCGATTCACCCTGATCAAGGGCAATGGGTGGCTGAAACCCCACAAGGGCCGATTAAAATCAGGATCGCGACGCATCGTCAGCTAGGCATTGCGGATCAGTTTTTAAGCCCTGCACCAGGGGTTGAGTTTATGATTCCCACGCGGGTGGTGCCAAATGGCCTGGGCGCTGAATTTATCTTTACGCTCTTTCAGCCCGATCATCTGTCTGATGATGAATACCTGCAGGAAGTGGCGCTGGTTGAACATGAGCTGCAACTGCTCAAACAGCTCTTAGAAAATCAGCCTGCTTAAAGTCAAAAAATCCACAAAAAAATACAAAGGACGCAGACTGGGCGAAACCCAACTGCGTCCTTTTGTTTACCCTTTTTAGTTAAGAGCGTTTATGCTTTTAAGCGCGGCTGCCACGCATCATCTGGCGCCAGTCAGCAAGCAGCGGGCTGGCAACAAAGATCGATGAATAAACCCCAACGATAATCCCGATCAGCATCGCAAGCGCGAAGTACTTGATGGTGACACCGCCGAAAAAGGTCAGTGTCAGCAGCGGGAAAACAACGGTCATGGAGGTGTTGATGCTGCGAACCAGGGTCTGGTTGATCGCGTCATTGGCAACGTCATAAAACGTCTTGCCGCGACCCATATCACCAGAGTTTTCACGCACGCGGTCAAAGGTGACGATCGTGTCATGAATGGAGAAGCCCGCAACCGTCAGGATGGCTGTGACAAACAGTGAGTCAATTTCTACACCGTAGAAGTGGCCCAAAATGGCAAAGACGCCAAGTACAATCATGACGTCATGAGCCAGGGCAATAATGCCAGTCAGGGCATATTCAAAGCTAAAGCGGAACGAAATATACATAACAATCATGCCCATCACAATGACGGTCATCCAGATTGCTTTTGAAGCTAATTCGCCGCCAATTGAGGGGCCAACAACTTCGACGCGGATCTGTTCAAAATTGCCCAGCTTTGAGCGCATGCCGTTAAAGACTTTGATCTGTTCTTTGTTGTCGACGGCTTTGGATTTAATCGCGATGATTTCATCACCTGAGTCGTCTTTAAGAGCAGAAATCTGAGCATCGCTGAATTTTTCGCCGTCAACTTCTTTTAAAACATCCCGCACAGCTTCAACTGTCGGGGGCTTTTCAAAGGCCAGTTCAAAAAGCGAACCACCAGTAAAGTCGATGCCGAGCTTA
>CAJYHH010000356.1 GCA_913773825.1 Candidatus Sericytochromatia bacterium
TAATTCAAGTTACCCCTTAGTAATTATGAAGGTTCGGCTGGATATTACGTACCAAATGCTCAGGAACAACTTGAGGTATTACTGTGCCATCCGGCTGTACGTGGTGAATCAAGTGTTCTGGGACAACTTGATTTAAAAATTGTTGCACAGGCTGACCACCAGGCGTTGCAAACCCGGCCGATGCACCTATTGAACCTTGGCGCTGGATCGGCTGAACGATTTGCTGTCTTAACAGCGTCTGCTGAATCGGCTGCAGAGGCTGTTGCCTTGGTGGTGTTTGCAGAACTGGTTGCATGACCTGTTGCTGAATTGGTTAAACAACCTGCTGAATTGGGGGTGTCTGCTGAATCGGATGCTGCTGTATTGGATCAACAATAGGTTGAGGCGGCAGAAACGTGGCAGCAACCTGATCTTGGGTCAGCCGATTCGCAACCTGCCCACCATGCTGTGGCTGCTCTCTCATTAACAACTGAGGGTTCACCAGCTGGCCTAGTGCCAATGCTGACGGAGCAGGTAAGGGAGTCGATGCCGGCGCCGTCGGCTGAGCTAATGGTGCGATGGGGGAAACTGCCTGAATAGATGGCTGTGCATCAGTGATCAAAGGCCGATAATTTGGAAAGACACCTCCTTGCAAATAAACTGGGCCTGCAGCCTGATGCTCAGCTATTGATCCATCGGCTATTGACTTCATCATGTTTGATAAGGTATTGACTAACACCTCAGACTGATTGATCAAAGCATGGTGCACAGCATAGTCGACCCGGTCTTGAAAATTATTGAAAAAATCTTATGCCGCATCACTATTCTGATTAAGATTTCCCCCTTGCAACCGCTGAGCACCATCACCTTGAACTCCATGCACTCCATCGCCTTGAACTCCATGGACCCCTTGAGAGTTGTCACCTTGACTTCCTAGAGAACCGTCGGTAGCCCCTTTGTCACTCAGTCGAGCCGAGCCATCTGGAGCTTGTTTCCCGTCTTCACCTTTGGAAGAACTGGTCCCAGGGTCATCGGCAACTACCTTTACTTTATACTTCTGAACCAATGTTCCCTTGCGGGTCTGCATGAATGAGTTCAAGAACTGATCCCGGGCTTGCTGCAACATTGCTTCAAAATCCTTCTTCTGCTCAGGTGTGAATTTCTCTGGATCGATAGGCACGACATTTCCTTCATTGATGTCAGTCAACCCCAACTTCTGGATCTTTTCTTTAAC
>CAJYHH010000357.1 GCA_913773825.1 Candidatus Sericytochromatia bacterium
TCAGGCTTTCAGGGTTTAGCTTGGCAAGCAGACGAGCATCAGTGCTGTTTTGAGTGCTAGAGAGGGCTAATAAAGATTGTGTTGAAGTTGGGGCTGAAGGGGGCAGACGATTAGACGTCTGGCAGGCTCCAAGCCCAAATGTAAACAGCAGCATGGCTGGCAAGGGTTTTAAATATCTGCTTAAAGAACCTCTGTGCAGTCTCATAAGCTAACAATAGTATAGACAAAGGGTTTTTTGCCAGCTTGTTAGACAGATTCACGGTTCATTTTAAATAGCTTTTTTAGCTCAGTTGCCCTCAACAACGCTCCGTGTCTACACGCTGCGTCTTTTAAATCAAGGGCCAGCTGCTAATCTAAAAAGCGCTGAAAATGGCGTTCGGGTCTGGTGGTGACTGGATCCCAGTGGTATGATAGGGGCGATTTTTACGCGGAGGTTTGAGCCCATGGCCTATTCAACAATCAACTACAGCTCGCCGATTTTTCAGATGCAGGATACAAAAGAAGACATCCTGCGAGAGGTTGCTGAGCGCTCCCGTGAAAAGCTGACAGCTGCCCATACAGCTGAGTTTATTCTCAATGATGCGGCTTATAAAGAGCTATTGCGTCTGCATAAAAAACATCCCCAGGTTGAATATTGGCAGTCGATTTATCGTTCACTTAACCGCATGTCAGATTCTGAACAAAGTAGTCTGTTGCTCAAGCTGGCGCGTGAATACGCTGATGATATTATTGGGCGCTTTAATCCTAAGATCTATGAGTTTGCCACTTATATGCTGCCGACGGTCTTTTCACTGTTTTTAGACCCTCAGCTGCGCCGCGATCGCCGCAACGCCTTTCAAGAAAAAGTCATGATCGAAGGCCATGTCGAGACGGCTCGTAAATTAGTTGATAAAGGCACCGTGATTCTGGTTCCGACCCATAGCTCAAACATGGACTCTGTGGTGGTTGGCTGGTCTGCTTATCGATCTGGGATGCCGCCTGTCACTTATGGTGCCGGTAAAAACCTGTTTACCAATCCGCTTTTAAGCTTCTTTATGCATAATCTTGGCGCTTATCGCCTGGATCGCCGGCTTAAGCATGAGCTTTATAAAACCGTGCTTAAGACTTATTCACTGGTGA
>CAJYHH010000358.1 GCA_913773825.1 Candidatus Sericytochromatia bacterium
GTATCGCGTCTGCTTCTCATCGGTCTGTTTCCGCCGTCCTCCGCAGGGCATCTTCTTTGAACGCAAGGGGCATGAAGATTTCCTGTTCCTCTATGAATTGTTCTTGCGTTACAAGCAGGCTCGGGTGATCCAGAAAACGCTGGTCAATTACTATGAGCTGGGCGATTCCCTGTCGCGTAACAAAAACAAAGCCGCTAAATGGCACCTCGAATTATTAAGAATTATCTATAAAAACAATCCTTTAAAAATCTATTACTATTACGGCTGGTATATGCTCAACGGTGTTCTCTTCACTCTGAAACATCGCTGATACCTGTCTTTTCCCTGCCGCAGGGCACGCGTTTGTGCATAACGAGCGCGGGTAGGGAGCGGGTGTGCGTTAAGCCTTACTGAGGTAGAAAGCGTCAAATGAAAAAAATTGTTTTGGTGATTAAAGATGCCTACTCCTATGCGGGCACAGAGAACATCTGCAACTTTATGTCGGAGTGTCTGGGCGAGGATCATGAAGTCACCATTTATTCATTAGAAGGCCACGGCAAAACGTTTTATCCCTTTAAACACGTCAAAGAGATTGTGAGCTTTGAAGGGCAAAGCAATCCGATAAAACAGGCGGTGACGCGTATTCATGACGCGGGCTTTGATACCGTTTTTCTGATCAGCATGGGCCGATTGAGCGTGATGTTTGCGTTTTGGAATATGCTGGCGATGAAGAAAAAGCGATTTAAAGCGTACGCCTGCGAGCACATCGCCATCAACTCCTTTAGCAAGCCGATTAAGCTGCTGAAGTGGTTGATGCTGCGCTATTACGATCGCGTCATCGTGTTAACGGAAAAAGATCGTCAGGTCTTTAGCCGTTGGCACATTCCCAGCAAGCAGATCCCGAATCCCGTGGTTTACAAAGGCTTTGAGCGCCATACACGCAGCCGTCAGGCGCTGGCGGTGGGACGCCTTGACCATCAGAAAGGTTTTGATCTGCTGTTGGATATCTGGGCCGATTTTAGCAAAACCCATCCTGAGTGGACGCTGGCCATCGCCGGTGACGGCGAACTGCGGCAGCAGTTGCACGACCAGGCTGCGGCGCTGGG
>CAJYHH010000359.1 GCA_913773825.1 Candidatus Sericytochromatia bacterium
TACAAGAACAGTTAGCAAATGGCCAATCCTGGTGGGTTTATGGTCAAAAGCTCTTTTCAGACTGGCTAAGCCATCATCCTGAAGCCTTTTGGGTGTTGGCCTTGCTGGCTTTATTTGCTCTCTGTATCGGTTTAATCGGTCTGCTTTCGGGAGCTGAACGTCAGGCTCTGACTGACGATGAGCAAGCAACACGGGCTGAACTGGCGATTGATAGTGCCCAACACAGCTATGGCTCTCGTCAGGTGCTTAAAGGGGCCTGGCTTAAACTCAGTCAGGGTGAGGTACTGGGCCTGCTGGGGCGTAATGGCTGCGGCAAATCAACTTTATTAAAAATTATTTTTGGTCTGGTCAAAGCTGACTTTCGGGCACTTTTTCTGAATGGGCATCCGGTTAAGAGTTTATGCCGTTTGGGTGTTGTGGCTTATTTGCCCCAGCAGTCAATTTTGCCGCCTTATATGCGCGTCAAACGCGCAATCAGACTCTTTGCTGGTGAGGCTTCAGAAGGTTTATTGGCACAGGAACCTCGGATTCAAGAGTTATTGTCTAAGCGGGTTTTTCAGTTGAGTGGGGGCGAAAGACGTCTTCTAGAGCTGGGGCTGGTTTTATCACTTGAGCGACCTTTTGTTTTGCTGGATGAGCCCTTTAGTGAGCTGGAACCCTTATACAAAGCCCGTGTGCGAGACTGGATTGTCCAGGCTGCCCGTCAGGGCTCCGGAGTGGTGGTGACCGATCATGATTATCATCAGATTCTCAAAATTAGCGACCGTCTGCTGTTAATGACCCAGGGCCAGACGGAGGTTATCAAGGATGAAGCAGAGCTCAAGCGGGTTTATTTGCCTGTCAGCTGACGGGCGCGGGGGCGAATCAGCAGACTCTCGCTGTATTGCTCTTGTAAGTGGGCCAGCCAGCCGATTAGACGTCCAAGTGCAAACCAGACTAAGGCTTCTGTGTTGGGCCAGGCCAGAACCCGTGAAGATAACGCAATCGCCAGATCAAGATTAGGCGTTAATCCCTGTTGCTCTAGATTCTGGGCTAGTTCCAGACCGATTTTAACACTGGGATGTTGGCTAAAATCTTGCGCTAACACCTCAGCGATCACCTGCCAGCGTGGGTCACCGGCTGGATATAAAGGGTGACCACAGCCAGGCAGACTTTCACCTTGCTGCTGCCAGCGCCGCAGACCTGCGCTGGCGGAACCCATTTGCTCACAGAGACTTAAAAAAGCTTCACTCCGGCGAGTGCTGCCACCATGACGCTGCCCTTCCAGGGCATTCAGCGCAGCTGAAATCGCAGCATAAGGGCTAGAACGGGCAGAGGCCACACAGCGGGCTGTAAAAGTGGATGTATTAAGCTCATGATCAGCACAGACAATCAGCAAGGTGCGCAATAGCTTTTGCTGCTTGGCTTTAAGCTGATTAAAATGTCCTAATAGAGTCGATGCTTGCTGGCCTGAGACCCAATAAAAGCTTGAAAACAAGATCTGACGTGCACTGCGCTTGATGCCTTCTGGGCTCAGGTCAAAGGCGCCTGCATCCTGGTTTCCGGCCCAAAGTAATTTCAGCTGCAGGGCTTCATAAGGACCAAGCTGGCTAACTAAAGCATCTAATTCAGATGTTTTATCTGGCGCTTGATAGGCAAGTTCAGCTTGATTCCAGAGCAGACAGACCAGTTCTTCCAGTGAATAATTCAACAGGTCTTCAAGTGCTTTGCCGCGATAATAAAGCCTGCCGTCTGAGATGGTCGAAACATCAGAATCAAGCACCGGCAAGCCCCAGTCAAGTGATGTCAGGACTGCTTTGTCAGGCGCAGCGCGCAGCACTTTTTTTTGTGCCAGGCGCTCAACATCTTCACGACGATACACCTTGGCCCGTGAATCAGCCTGAGCCTCTGAACGAATCAGCCCCCTGCTGACATATGCATAAAGGGTGGCGGCTTGAATCTCCAGCAGCGCACAGGCTTCTGCTGCCGTTAAAGTCAGG
>CAJYHH010000360.1 GCA_913773825.1 Candidatus Sericytochromatia bacterium
GTCAAGATGTAGCCCAGTGACAATAAAGTGATCAGCTTTTGTTTCATGTGCTGACCTGAGCTGGTTTGGGTCGACTGATCTGGTTAACACTCAACCATAAAGCCAGTATCAGCAACGGGAGCCAGGGGGTGATTCCCCAGAGCAGACGAGCCCAAAGTGGGGCGGGAGTCTGAGGAGCCTGTTCAGGCGTCGGCAGGCTGGCGGGGAGCGGCAAACGTGTTTTCCAGAGCTGGACGTCCTGACCTAAACCGCCAACCAGCTGCCAGTTCATGGTCTGTAACAAAGGGGTGTAATACAGATCGCGCAGCAGCACCCAGCGGATGCCGTATTTGGCGGGATCAGCGAGGATTTTGGCTAAGGCATCTACGCCAGGTTCGCCATAATACTTGGCTTCGTCAAGCAGGGCAATCGGAGCCTGATTGAGTTCGGGCAGGCGACGGGCAAAATTATAATTGCCGTCAATCGTCGGAGTCTGGATTTTGCTGGTTAAAGCCGCCAGGTTATTGCCGCCCAGGCCAATGCTTAAAAAACGGCAGTCCTGAAACTCAGGCTGATTCAGACGGGCTGCTAAAGGGGCCGTATCGAGTAAAGGCGCTAACGGCTTCCAGAATGGTGAGGTGGCGTTGACGCCAAAAAACAGCCCATAAATGACGGCTGCACCGAGCCCCAGGCTCAAGCAGCGGCGACGTGGCCAGCGGGCTAAGGCTGAATCACAGGTCTGGCTCAGCCAGGCAGCTAAAGGCGGCAGGATCAGCAGGCTGTTCCAGAAGGCAAAGCGGTCAAAGGTCAGAATCTCAAAAAAACGGCCCAGCATCAGCTGATTAAGCGGATTGGCGCCGCCTAAAGACAGGCCCAGCATCAGCAGAATCGGCAGGGCAAAATCCCAGCGCCGGTGTTTAAACAGCCAGAGCAACAAAACCGGTATCAGCGGTAAAAGCGGGCCATAAAGGCCATAAAAGGTAAAGTAACCCTGATCTGAAATCAGCACATTGTCGCGGCTGGCATGGGGAATCACGGTCTGAACCAGTGGAGATGCGTTCAGATACTGAAACAGCGGCAATAGACAGCTGCCCAGAGTCAGGCCGCCTAAAATGACCAGCAGAACCAGCTGCACGGGCTGACTCAGTCGGGTTAGCCGTTCAGCTTTTTCAGCGTCTGAATCAGCGTCTGAATCAGGGTTATGATTGCTTTTAACGGCCTGAACCAGGACTGGCAGGGCAAATAAGGCCAGGCCTAAAAAGTTAGTAAATAAGCTGGTCAGGGCAGCTGGAATCAGCAGCAGTTCCGCTTTAATCAGATCACTGAGCTGGCCGCGCTGCAGCCAGCGATGGACCCAGGGCAGCAGATTAAGCACCAAAGCCAGGCTGACGGTGTTGGGGTATTGACCAAATAAATGCACCGTCATCGCCAGGGCGGGCAAGCTTAAACCCAAAACAGCTGCCAGCCAGGCGGCGCGTTCGCTAAACCAGATTCGTGTATAACGCCAGAGCCCCAGGCCTAAAAAGCCCAGGGCTAAAGTTTGCATCAGTACAAACGAGGCTTCCAGGCCGATTAACTTAGCGGGGACCGCCAGGGTTTGATGCGAAAAAGGGGGGTAAGTCAAGACTGAAAAGCCCCCGTACCAGCGCGGTTCGATGTCGCTCCACCAGTTTTGCATCCAGTGTGAGGCAAAAAACAGATGGGTCCAGGCATCATAAGAGCGGGCAAAGCTGCCTGCTGCTAATAAGCCCGCATGAATCACCAGCAGGCAGACGGCTCCTAACAGCCAGAATCGGGAGGGATGTTTCAGGACTTGTTTAAGCTCAGTCATAGTTCAGTCCTGAGAAAAACCATAAAGCCGGGCCGCAGAGGTTCGGCCACATCAAAGAAGCTATTTACCCGGGCCCGGGCTTCTAGATACAGCGGCAGATTCTGTGCCAAAGGAAGGCGCCAGCTCAGGCCGGCCTGTACACTGGCCAGACTCTGATTGCGCTGAACTTCCGTAAAATATTTATGCACTTCAAGACTGACAACACCCGAAAGCGCAGGCTGAAACAACCAGCGCAAAGATTGTTCAAAATTGAGGTTGATGTCTTCGAGATCCCCTTTGATGGGGCTTAAATCCAGGCGGCCGCGATAAATCAATGAGTCATTTTCCCAGTCCAGCAGCAAAGTATTAAACCAGCGCTGCACATGACGCAGTGAGCCCACGCCGTCATAGAGCAGATAGTCCTGAAGGCCCGTTGTAAAACCAACGCGCATATCGGGCGGAAAATATTCCAGCTGGAGCTGGACGCCGCCCGTGTCAAACGAGCCCATTAACAAATCAGCCTGGCCTAAATTTAGCTCGCCGCCCGCAGTCAGGCGAATCCCAGGCCAGGTCTGGACGCCACCGCGCAGACCTACACGTGCCCGGGGAATCTGAACCCCGCTGCCATCTAAAACGCTGCTGTGCTGATACGCCACACTTGGGCTTAAAAACCAGTTAAGCGGGCGGTTGATGCCATCCCCTGTCAGCCAGCTCATGTCCAGAGCCGCTCGAGCGTTAAAACGATTAAAATTATTCCAGGTATCGGATTGGCCCGTATACAAGCCATCATCAAGCTGCAGGCGCAGCAGCCAGTCAGGTTGATCGCTGATACTCAGGCCTGTGTTGAAGCCTGGGTTTTGGATTTTTGGCTTGAGACGCCAATCTATTTCATGACGGGTCTCAGCCAGCCAATAAGAAGTATAGCTGCCGCGCAAAAAGAAGTCGTTGCGGCTAAAGCTGAGCAAACCGCTATAGTCTAAATCTTGATTGATAGCCATGCGTTCACGCAGCATTCGCTGCTGATAACGTTCAGCTTGGGCCCCAAGAGCTGGATCGTCTGCAACTGCTTGAAAACTTTCGGCTGCTTCTAAACGCTGATTTTTGGCACGCTGAACCAGACCCAGGCTAAAGCGCGCTGGAGCACTCTGGGGTTTAATCTCGATTAACCGGCGATAAGCGCTTTCAGCCTGACCCAGATAACCGAGCTCACGGCTGGCGTGGCCAGACAATAACAGCGCTTCCGGGTCACGAGGCTGGAGTCTTAAGCGCCGCTGGCTCAGACGCAGGGTTTCAGGCCAGGCTTTAAGTTCATAAGCTGCCGCTGCCAGATTAAGTAAACCCTCTGCTGGGGCCTGTTTTTCTAACTGCTGCAGTCTGCTAAGGACTGTTGTGGGTTCTGTTTTGCCGCGCAGGCGCAAAGCGAGTACCTGATCGCTAAACAGAGCGTTATTATCCGCTTCGGCTGTCTGATTCAGAGCCATAATCAGCTCACGGGCTGCAGGCAAGAGTTCAAGATTGAGCAGCAGGTTTGCTAAGCGGCGCTGCTGATTAAGCGTCAGCTCTGAATAGCGGACAAAAGCCTGAAGCGCATCAGGACGGGCTGCTTTTAAGTGATCAGGAGCGGGTGTCTGACGCAGCTTCAGTTCAGCGGTGTAAAGGGCTGGTAGCGGATGATCAGACGGGAGTTGTTTTTGTAGTTGTTTGAGTAACTCTTGGGCCGCAGACAGCTCTTCGCGATTGAGCTGAATATCGAGCTGTAAGGCCAGAGCCTGAGCATCAGAGCGGGTTTTCAGCAGATCGAGTGCTTGTTCCCAGGCCTGGAGTTCGATCAGGCCAAAGATAACGTCATTAAGTAAACTTTTGTCGCTGCTGGCGCGCCGATAGGCCAGTACCGCTTCGGTATCACGGCCCAGCGCACTCAGGCTGCGGGCCTGGGCTAACCAGTCAGCAGACGTCAACGCAGTCTGGCTGGCTAACTGATCGCTTAGATTAAGCGCTTCGACAGAATTATCGCTGAGATTTAGACCATAGATCAGCTGACGTAGCCGATCCGGGCTTAATTTTTGATTCTGTAAGTGCAGATAAGCCTGCTGAAACGCTTCGCTGGCATCGCGACCGCTGGCGTTAAGCGCCAGCGCATAATCGAGACGCAGTAAACCGTCATTGGGCTGGAGCTTTAACAAAGGTTCCAGCAGGCTTGCTGTTCGGGCCGGTTCGTCCAGGCTTAGCCAGAGATCACCTAAACGCCGCAACTGATCTAGGGTTAAGCCTGCTGTTGGTACGCGGTTTAATAGACTTTTAGCCTGGTTGGGTTCAGCGGCTAATTTGAGACTGGCCAGCTCAATTAAATAATCGGGTCTGGGTTGATTGGCAAGCAAAGTTTCAAAGGCTGATTCAGCTGCCAGCACAGCTTCGCTGCGGCGCAGAGCATAAGCCAGATCTTCAGGCAGGCTGGCCGGAAAATCCTGGCGCTGCTGGTAAAGGCGCCAGGCGTTTAAAAAAGCTTCGCGAGCAGCTTCTGGGTCAGGCTGGCCGCCGCTTTCAAGGGTGTAGCCCAGCTGTAACCAGAGGTCTGCCCGTTCGGGTGAGGCTGTTATAAGCTGACGGTAATGGCCTGCTGCAGCGGAATCAGCGCCAGCTAAACGTTCTGTGTAAGCCAGGCTTTCAAGCAAAGTAGGACTGAGATTGAGGGCGGCAGCCTGATTGAGTTCAAGTACAGCTTCGTCCCGACGCTGAAGCTGAAGCAGGGTCAGCGCCAGCTCAAGGCGGATTTCGGCTAGAACAGCTGAAGAGCCTGCCAGACTTAAAGCTTCTTGCAAAACAGTTAAAGCCCGTTCGGGCTGATCCTGACCGCGGTAGAGTCTGGCCAGATCGAGCTTGACCGCGATTGCCTCAGCTGCTCGTGAGGGCGTTTGAAGGTGTTGTTGACCCGAGCTCTGAACGCTTGTTTGAGCGAGAGCAGGCAAAGCACTGAGTAAACTCAGGGCCGTGAGCAGACTGACGTAGCGTGAGCGGAATAAAAAGTGGGCTTGTTCCATATTTGGCATGCTGGTTCAGAGTATCAGAGCTGCAGTCAGGATGCTGTGACAGGTTAGGAATTTTTTAGATGTTTAATAAAAGCCTGATTAAAAGCCAAAAAAGACATCGGTTTAACTTTATTGAGCTGTGTTTAAATAGGCCTCTTTTAAAAAAAATGGTGGCGGACTGTCTGTATCCGCCACCGCCCGTTGTTGGTTGTCCCTTAGGGATTGGTTACTTTTTCGAGCGAGAGGTCGTTCCACAGGAATGAGGCTGTTTCACCCGCGCCGAGCTTAAAAATCGGTACCAGTTTGACATAAGTGGCGCCTGTCGGAATGGCTGCGCGGTCAATCTGGATCCAGCGATACTGATCACCGCGCACAGGCTGAGCGTTGACCGTGCTGAGCTTGACGTTGCTGGCGTTATAGAACTCCATTAAGAGTGACGCTTCGCTAGCCGTGCTGGTAAAGCGAGTGGCGGTGTAGAGTTTGGCTGTCAGACTGTCTTTGCTGGTGACCGTGCCCAGATTAACCCGTTTGACTAAGCCGCCAAAGCTGCCGTCGAGGGTGGTGGGTAAACTGGCCGTCAGCGCTTTGTCACCGGCTTTAACAGGGAAGTTATTAACCAGATAAAGGTCATAGATTCCAAACTGCTCGTCAAAGTTAGCGGGGAAGTCAGCGCCGTAAGTGACGTGAGTGGTAGCGGTATCAAAGGGCTCGGTTAAGAGTGACGTTTTGGTGTAATAGTTCTGGGGCAGGTATTCCAGACTGGCTTTTTCAAAAGTCACAGACGAATCTTCGTTCTGGCCGAGATAACCCATCGCAATCACCGTCACTTTGGTGGCGCAAGCGGGGATCACGGTGTCGATATAGAGCTCAGAGCTGCCGGTTTTAGTGCCGCGCAGGGTACTGGAGACCGCCACGGTGTTGCCGGGGTCATCAAAGCAGAGAATCAGCGTGGCGTCGCTGTCGCCATGGGTAAAGGTCGGCGCCACGTTCAGTTTGGCCATCACCCGATCACCAGAGGTGTATTTAAGCGGAATCGTTTTGGCAATCGAGGTTTCAAGCAGGTTAGGACGCTCAGTATTGTATTCACCAGGGGTAGAGCGTTTGCCAAGAATATCGTTTTTGGGGTCGTCAATGCCGCCTGGGGCAGGATTATAGCGGCCAGGGTTAAAGGCGACGACGCCTTTGCCTGCGGGGTAATAGTCAGCGTTCCACTGTCTCCAGCCAGAAGTAGTATCTGGGTTGTTTTCGCCTGGCAGATTGGCAAAATTAGCCGGACGGCCCTGGAAGCTGTCGTTCATCAGCATTTTTGGCGCTGTAGGTTTGCCAAGGCTGACGTTAGGGCAGGTATAACGATGGGCTGACGTTAAATCCCAAAGTGGATAAGCCGCATTAGTATGCGGATAAGTGCCACCGCTATAAGATTTAACGAGAGTGGCTGTGGGCGTGTTTTTGCTGATGTCGACTTTGTGCAGGCTGCTTGTGCCTGTAAAGTTATGGGTGTTAAAGGTCCAGCTTAAAACTAACAGTTCACCAGCTGGATTAAAGCCCAGACCCGCCGGTGTAGAGTCAGTTGGAATCCCGCTGATAGTGCCCATCAGGCTGGAAGTGCCGACGCTTAAATCAAATTTATACAGAGCCCGATTGCTGTCGACGCGGTAGATGATGTCATCGTCTACATAGACCGCAATATCACCGCTGCTGCTGCCAGTTGCGCCAGTCAGCGGAATCTGGCTGGCGGCAGCAGTATTGAGATTAAGCTGATAGAGCTTTTTATCTTCGCTAAAGGTATAAAGCTGGCCGCTGCGGCTAAAAGCGAGTGAAACCAGGTCAGCA
>CAJYHH010000361.1 GCA_913773825.1 Candidatus Sericytochromatia bacterium
AATCCAGCGGAAACTCAGAGTTGCCGTCGAGATCAACTGAACCCGGCCAGGCATCAGCTGACAACATATATTCTTCGTTAACTTCCTGAATCGCTTCATCGATCCACAGGGCTAAAGCATCATGAGTAATGCGATCCTGGGTAAAGCTGGCCAATTGGGTGTGAGCGGCCTCCCAATCCTGTTGAATCAGATTTTGCGAAAAGCGCTGTAGCAGATCGTGGACATCAGCATCCATTGGTTATATTCTCCTCGAGCAGTGCGTGTTGATGGGGATTATTTAATTTGTCTGAGTAAGGTAAGTTTCATGATAACAGAGGGCTTTGGGCTGTGGGCAATGAGCTCTGTGTAAAGATTACGGATCAAGATGCCGGTAGCAGGTTGTCAGTTGCTTGTCGCAATTTCATTATCCGTTGCTGTCCTTCTTGTCTTTTTCTGACCCACCAGCCACCACTCAAAACCTAGCACCCTTATAATATCTTCTTATGTCAAATCAAGTTATTTCCCCTTCTCATCCTATGAAACAGCTATTTGCCTATGTACTCCGTCAGCCAGCCCGATTCTGGTGGGCCAGCGGCAATAGCGTGATGAACAAAATTCTCGATCTGATGCCGCCGTTATTAGTCGGCTGGGTGATTGATTCAGTCAGCGGTAAGCCACCTGGCTGGATTACGGGCGTTTTAGGCCCGGCTACACCCTGGAGTATGGCGATTTTTCTCTCTGTCTTAGGTGTGGCGATTTTTGGTTTTGAAAGCCTGTTTGAATGGTTGTATCAACGGGACTTTATGCGCCTGGCGCAAGATGTTCAGCATCGTCTGCGCTTAGATGCCTATACACGTATTCAAGAGCGTGAAATCCGCTTCTTTGAAAATCAGCGTATGGGTGAAACCCTTGCGATTCTTAACGACGACGTTAATCAGCTGGAGCGCTTTCTTAATTCTGGATTTAATGAACTGCTGCAGTTAGGCGTCTTATTTGTCTTTTCGCTGGTGGTGATGGCGGCAACTTCTTGGGAGCTATCGCTGATTAGCTTAATGCCGATTCCGATTATTCTGTTGGGATCATTCTGGTTTCAAAAGCTGATTGCCCCGCGTTATGACCGTGTGCGTTCTGCAGCGGGTGAACTGGGCAGCCGTTTAGAAAACAATCTTGGCGGCATTCTGGTCATCAAAAGCTTTACCGCCGAAAAATTTGAGCTTGATCGCGTTGCGGCCAGCTCAGATGCTTATCGCCAGGCCAATCTCAACGCGATTCGTCTGAGCGCGGCGTATATCCCCATGATCCGGATGGCGATTGCCTTAGGTTTTGGCGGCGTGTTGCTGATGGGCGCTTATTGGGTGCTCGAAGGTCAGGCCACCGGCGGCGGTCGCCTGACGGTAGGTGAACTGGTGTTGTTTTCGATGCTGGTGCAGCGTCTGCTCTGGCCGATTACCCGCTTAGGCCAGACCTTAGATCTTTATGAACGGGCTCGTGCCAGCGCCACGCGAATCTTTGGCCTGCTCAATACGCCACCGGCTATTCGCGAGCCTGAGCAGCCGGTGTCAATCACACGTGCCAAAGGTGAAATTGCCTTTGAACAAGTGCGTTTTGCTTATGATCCAGACGTTCCGGTGCTAAAAGGTCTGGACTTTAAAATTGCTCCAGGTGAAGTTGTCGGCTTTGCTGGCACAACTGGAGCGGGTAAATCTACTTTGGTCAAGCTGCTGCTGCGTCTGTATGAGCCGGATTCAGGTGTGATTAAACTTGACGGCCATCCGCTCAATCAGTTGGGGCT
>CAJYHH010000362.1 GCA_913773825.1 Candidatus Sericytochromatia bacterium
GCGATCAAGAAATAAAGCTGATTGAAGCGAACAAAAAACGGCGTTTAACCGGCTCTCCCAATGGGCTGAAGCAGCAGCTGGATCAGTTATTGGCGACAACTGGAGCAGATGAATTGATGCTGACCAGTCTGATTCATGATGTTGAGCTGCGGCGCCGGTCCTTTCAGCTAATTGCTGATGTATATAAATTATCAAGGCCTTCAGCGGGAATCTAGACGCTGCTGAAGCTTACTTAACACATTTAAGAGCTGTTCGGACTCGGTTGCGCTGAGTTCATCAAACAGGGTTGAAACGCGCTCACGATAAGCCAGACAATGGCAATCGAGCGTTTTTTCAGCTTGAGCGGTCAGGGCAATGACGGTTGCGCGGCGGTCTTCAGGATGAGGCTGACGCCGGACATAGCTATCTTTTTCAAGGCTATCAATCAGAGCGGTGACATTGGTGGGGCTAACACCTAATAAACTCGTTAACTCACGCATAATCATGGGTCCACGTTCGCGCAGCAAAATTAAAATGCGCAGACGCTGAGCGGAGAGCCCGTCATGGCCTGTTTGGGATTCGGCCCAGCGCTGAAAAGCCGGAGCAAATTGCCAGACGCTGTCGACCAGACTGAGCTTGAGCTCGGCGTGTTTGGGTACTGGCTTTGATTGGGGGAGTTTGTCCATGTCGACAGCATAACATACACAGCTATTTGCTGAATATCTGAATAGTTCATATATGTACTATTCAGACTTAAAATAATCAAGCTATGATGGGCATCTAGTAAATCGAGACTCGCAGGCATGCGAGCGGAGGATCCATGAGCGATATAAAACTCTCTGTGCTGGATTTAACACCGGTTTCTGCTGGTAGTAACGCCGCACAGTCACTGAAAAACAGCGTTGATCTGGTCCGACTCGCTGATGAACTGGGTTATACCCGTTATTGGCTCAGCGAACATCACAACAGCAGTATGCTGGCCAGTGCAGTGCCTGAGATTATGATTGGCCATCTGGCCCAGGTCAGCAAACGGATTCGGGTTGGCGCAGGCGGGATTATGCTGCCCAATCACGCCCCTTTAAAAGTCGCTGAGCAATTTAAGCTTTTAGAAGCCCTGCATCCCGACCGCATTGACTTAGGTTTAGGCCGCGCGCCGGGTACGGACGGGATGACGGCGCTTGCTTTACGCCGCACCAAAAGCCCTGATGCTTTGATGGCCGACGACTTTCCTGAACAGTTGACTGAACTTTCTGACTTTTTAGCTGAAAAACCAGCTTATCTGCAGGCGATCCCGCTAGGTGTCAAAGGGCCGCCGATCTGGCTGTTGGGCTCAAGTGGCTATAGCGTTAAGCTGGCTGCTGAACGCGGCTTAGCCTTTGGCTTTGCCCATCATATTCAGCCCGAGCCTGCAATTGCCGCGCTGAATCTCTATCATGACCATTTTCAGCCCTCTGAACATCTGGCTCAACCCCAGGGTTTACTTGCTGTGTCGGCTATTTGTGCTGAAACGGACGAAGCCGCTGATGAGCTGGCGATGTCGAGTGATTTAACCTGGCTGCGTTTTAGAACGCAAGGTGGGCAGGCTGGGCCAATTCCGAGTGTGGCTGAAGCCAAAGAATATCCGTTTAGCTTGCAAGAGCGTGAGTTTGTCAGAATCAGCCGTCAACGGGTCTTTGTAGGCTCGCCCCAGAGCCTGCGTGAACAACTAACTGAAATTGCTGAACAGGCGGGGGTTAAAGAAATTATGGTTACGTCGCTGATTCATGCTCACCAAGATCGTTTACAGTCTTATAAACTACTGGCTCAGGCCTTTAATCTTATCGCTTAAATCACTTCAAACTCATCACTCATCCCATTATGGTCGTCGAGAAAGGACAACACAGATGAAAACTCGCAAAATTGGCAGTCTTGATGTTTCAATTGTCGGTCTGGGCTGTAATAATTTTGGCTGGCGCCAGAACCAGAATGAAACAGAAAAAGTGGTGCACGCTGCGCTTGGAGCAGGCATTAACTTTTTTGATACAGCTGATATGTATGGTGACACGCTGAGTGAGACTTATCTGAGTCAGGCTTTTAAAGGTCATCGTGATGAAGCCGTGATTGCAACTAAATTTGGCTGGGCCTTAGACGACAAACGCGGTGGTGCTCATCCTGACTATGTGCGCACGGCCGTAGATGACAGTCTTAAGCGGCTTAAAATTGACCATATTGATCTGTATCAGCTGCATAAACCAGACCCCAAAGTGCCGATTACTGAGACCCTGGCGGCTTTAGACGCATTAGTCAAAGCGGGTAAAGTCCGTGAAATTGGTTGCTCTAATTTTAGTGCTGAACAATTACGCGAGGCTGAAGCTTATTCTCAAGCGACTCACAGCTCGCGTTTTGTGAGTGTGCAAAATGAATTTAGTCTGCTGCAGCGTCAGCCCGAACAGGATGTTTTACCGGTTACTCAAGAACTCAATCTGGCCTTTTTGCCTTATTTCCCGCTGGCAAGTGG
>CAJYHH010000363.1 GCA_913773825.1 Candidatus Sericytochromatia bacterium
ATTGTACCAGTTGTCCTGAACAATGACCCGACTCGCTGGGTTCTGGCACTTACCACCGTCTAAACCAAGCAAAGACTCAATAAGCTTTATGAGTTTTATAAGCTTTGTGATTTTGGGGAGTTAAAACAACTGCCTGGCAGGCTTAAACTGGCTTGGTGTGACAAGTTTAGCAGAGCGGGATTAACCCTGATTTCTGTCTGATTTGAGTCTGATTTGAGTCTGAATGCAGCCCTAAACCCTAGTCTGGGGCTCAAGTTTGCTATAATTGAAACAATTTTCCGATTCGCCCTGCTGCTGGTGCACCGGCAGCCTTCATCCGCCGAACTGGCCGGACGTGGCGTCCCAACGAAAGAGACATAATTTTCATGAACATGGTTGAATTGATTCGCAAAAAACGCGATGGAGAAGTCCTCAGCCGTTCCGAGATAGAAGCTTTAGTAAAAGGCATTGCAGACAAGAGTATTCCTGATTATCAGCAGTCAGCCTGGCTGATGGCAGTGTTTTTACGAGGCTTAAGTTTAGATGAAACCACTGACTTAACCCGCGCAATGGCCGAATCTGGAGAAATGCTTGATTTATCCGCGATTCCGGGTTTTAAAGTTGACAAACATTCAACCGGTGGCGTGGGCGATAAAGTCACGCTGGTGCTGGCTCCCTTAGTTGCGAGCACTGGGCTGGTTGTGGCTAAACTATCCGGTCGTGGCTTAGGCCATACGGGTGGAACAATCGATAAACTTGAAGCGATTCCGGGTTTTCAGACCTCAATCAGTACCGAGGATTTCTTTGATCAGCTGGGTAAAATTGGCGTGGCTATTGCCGGCCAGACTCAGAATCTGGCTCCAGCCGATAAATCCCTTTATGCCTTGCGCGATGTAACCGCTACTGTTGACAGTATTCCGCTGATTGTGGCTTCTGTGCTCAGCAAAAAAATCGCCTCAGGTGCTAACGTGATTGTGCTTGATGTCAAATACGGCTCAGGTGCTTTTATGCCCAATCTTGAGGCGGGTCAAGCATTGGCTCATCAGCTGGTTGAAGTGGGCCGTCGCCTTGATC
>CAJYHH010000364.1 GCA_913773825.1 Candidatus Sericytochromatia bacterium
GCAAATAATAAAACAGCACCGTGGCCAGACCCGTGCACAGTAAAGTCACAGCAATCATCCCGCCGGTATAACCCATCGCATATGAAAACAATCTGATGAGCAGCGGGTATAACGGCAGATGACAGGCAAAATAGGCTGGTGTGGTGTTATAAGGCGTAAAGGGATGATCAGCAGGAATATCGTAAAGGGTACGGGCAACATAGAGATAATTGGGCCCATCCCAGTAGCGAAACAAAATCGTGGGGTCTTGTCCTAAAAACGGCCAATAAAGAATCAACGAAGACAACGTGCTCAGCAGCACCAGATAAAGCGGATAATGATCTGGATTGTTGAGGCGGGTATACAGGCGCTGCAGCATAATCTGCTCCGATATCTAGAGTTTAAAAAAGCCATTAGCGCACATTATATCCTGGTTAGATTATCTAGCTAACGAGCCGCTCTTCGTTTTATGCCTCTAAATCCACCACTTAGCACCCACCACTCATAAGCGTCTACCCTGTGTCCTCTGTTTGTGATTCGATGTTAAAATGCACAGGCAATCTTGATAAGTCCCTTATACAAGAACAGTGCAATAATCTTAGGAAAGTCGGTGCATCAGATCATGGAGGCGATGGCAGACGATCTCGTCGAGCAGCTCAAAACCCGCTTCGGAGACGCGATCCTGGAACAGCAGGAAGCCGCGGATATGCCGGTGTTGATCTGCAAAAAAGAAAAAATCCACGAGATCCTGAAATTCCTACGCGATGATCCGGCTTATCAGTGTAATTTGCTGACGGATATCACCGCCGTTGACTATCTTAAATACCCGGTTAAACAACGCCAGCGTTTTGCCGTGGTTTATCTGCTTCACTCCCTGGAGCTCAGCCACCGCATTCGTTTAAAAGTGCCCGTCGGCATTGCGGATCTGAGTGTCGATACCGCCTCAGATCTTTGGAAAACCGCCAACTGGCTTGAACGCGAAGTGTTTGACATGTACGGCATTAAGTTCAACAAACATCCCAATCTCAAGCGCATTCTGAATCACATTGAGTTCGAGGGGCATCCTTTGCGCAAGGACTACGCCATTGAACACAGACAAGTTCTGACCATCAACGATTCGCTGATGGACGAAATGGATAAACGACTGAAAGAAAAGGGGCTGAAATAGCTTATGCAGCGCGTCGGCCAACTCCACCCTACGGCTCAGGATTTTGAGCCAGAATTTTACAAAGATCTTCATACAGACCTGATGTTTTTAAACATGGGTCCTTCTCATCCGGCTAGCCACGGCACCCTGAGAAGCTTTGTGGCCCTCGACGGCGAGACCATTATGGCCTGCGTACTTGAGATCGGCTATCTGCATCGTGGTTTTGAAAAAACCGCTGAGCACCGCACTTATGACCAGGTTATTCCCTACACTGATCGCCTCAATTACGTCTCAGCCATTATGAACAACGTTGGCTTTGCCAAAGCGGTTGAATCGTTAATCGGCGTGACCGTACCTGAGCGCTGCCAGCTGCTGCGCGTGATTGTCAGCGAACTGATGCGCATTGTTGACCATCTGGTCTGCATTGGCGCTAACTTAGTTGACTTAGGCGCTTTGACTAACTTCTGGTATCTGTTTAACCAGCGCGAAAAGCTCTACGACATCCTCGACAAGCTGACAGGCGCTCGTCTGACCAACTCGTTTACCCGCATTGGTGGCTTGTCCCGCGATGCTTATGACGGCTTTGAAACTGACGTGCATCATGTTTTAAAAGACTTTGAAGCCGCCGTGAATGACGTTGTGCGCTTAATCGTACGCAATAAGATCTTTCTTAACCGCACAGTTGGCGTGGGTGTACTCAGTCCTGAAGACGCGCTGTCTTACGCCTTTACTGGCCCTTGTCTACGAGCCGCAGGCATTCCCTATGACCTGCGTAAAGAAACGCCTTACTACTTCTACGACACCTTTGACTTTGAGATCCCGGTTGGCGAAAACGGCGACACTTATGATCGCTTTATGGTGCGTTTTGAAGAAATCCGCCAGAGTATCTCAATTGTCCGCCAGGCCCTAAAAGTCTTAAAACCCGGCCCGGTTAACTCAGACGATAAACGGGTTTCGCTGCCGGCTAAAAAAGATACTTACGTCAATATCGAAGGTTTGATCAATCACTTTAAACATATCTTTGAAGGTGTGCGAGTAGCGCCTGGCGAAATTTACGACGCCACCGAAGCCGCCAACGGTGAACTCGGCTTTTATATTGTCAGCGATGGCAGCGGTTATCCCTACCGGGTGCGTTGCCGTCCACCGTGCTTTACGATCTTCTCAGCCTTCCCAGATATGATTGAAGGCAGTCTGATCGCAGATGCAGTTTCAACCCTTGGCAGTATTAATATTATTGCTGGTGAGTTAGAGCGCTAAAGCGCTAATTATCTTGATAAAGCTTCAGTTAGGTAGATTTAAAATAAGTTTTAACTTAAACCAACTGAAGCTTTATTCAGAATGAGTGAAATTTTTTTTTATCATCTCATACCGCCTAAAATAGCAGTGATAAGCTAAAACTAATCTCTCTAAAGGCGGCCCATATGAGGACTTCAGCTTGTTTGTTTGGCGCTCAACAGATCTTGGCTTCTGACGCAAAGGAAGCCGCGTCATGGTCCAAATAACTCCTCACCGCCAGAATTTTTCAAAGCTTCTGATTCAGGCCAGTTTAGGCAAT
>CAJYHH010000365.1 GCA_913773825.1 Candidatus Sericytochromatia bacterium
GCTAAGGCTGAATTACCCCACACACAGCTCTACGCTATTTTAAATCGCCCCAAACTAACGCGACTGAGTTTTAGACGAGATGGCATCTCACTCAGAAATGCTCTTTTGTTAAAAGCCATTTACACCACATTTAACACTCAATTGATTGTCCCCAGTTCGATTCACCTGAAGGCTGGAAACGTTGAGATTATTCTGGATTCAGCTTTAGAGAGCCCAGATCCAGAGCGCATAAACACTGCAATTGAGCGCCTGGCAAATCTAATCACTTATCTGGGCTCTGATCAAGTCAGCTCAGTCAGCCTGATTGGTCAGGCCTTAGACCAGAATGTAACACTCAGTGAAAAACTAAAGCAACTCGCACCGGACCGGCTGCTAACTCAATCCAGATATGAGCTCACGGTCATCATTCAACCTGATCAGGCTCAGACACTGGTTCAGATTCTGCACCAGAACTTGTTTTACTCAGGCAGTCTCAATCAGCCAGATGATTTTGGTCCCAGCTGGGAGGTGTTCAACCAGCCCATCAATGCCCTCGCCAGCTAAAGGCACCCTGAATTTTTGAACTTGCTAAAACAACTTGCTAAAACCACTAAACTGGAGCTGGCTATTTGGGTTGAATAGAACTCAGAATCGGTTGTTCAGGCAACCAGCGCTCTAACTGTTTAAACATATCTTGAGGCTGAAAAGGCTTGGACAAATAATCTGAAAATCCTGCTTGTAAACAGCGCTCCCGATCTCCTTTAACCGCATGAGCCGTAGTTGCAATCACGGGTAAATCACTTAAGCTCAAGCCATTGGGGTCACGCAAGTGCTGAATTGCCTCAAAGCCATCCATCACGGGCATCTGAATATCCATCAAGACCAGATCAAAACTAGCTAGACGTAAAGCATCAAGGGCTTCCAGGCCGTTTTCAGCAATCTCAACTCGACAGCCAAAGCGCTCTAAAATAGTAACGGCCACAGCTTGGTTGATAGGATGATCTTCAACTAATAATAATTTTGGTGAACTCGCAAACCTCAGGTTAACAGCGGCTGGGCGGGATGTTTTCTGTAAATCAGAATCAAGCGCAACGCTCAGACGTTCAAGTAATTGACTGCTGCGAACAGGTTTTGTTAAAGCCGGCAGGCCTGCTTGCTGAAGCCTCACTAAACCTTGATGTTCTTGAATCGGAACTAAGACTAAAATCCGAATTTGCGGCTGCTGTTTGCGCAGAGACTCGGCAAAAGGCATGCTGTCTCCATCAGACAGATAATGGTCAAGAATAACGGCATCAAAGCGGGATTCACCACGCAAAGCAAAACGTCGAGCCGCTTCTAGCGTATGAACACTGACCACGTCAACATGCCAGGCTTGAAGTTGTTGTTGCACCATTCGAGAGCTGGAACCTGGGCTCATAATCAAAAGCAGACGCATCGGGCGTAAATCGGGCTCGGGTAAAAGCTGAGCCTGCGGCGGCAGGCCCAACCAAACCCTAAACCAAAAGGTAGAACCCAAACCAGGCTCACTATTTAAGCCAATACTACCCTGCATCATCGCAACCAGCTGGCGGCTGATTGCCAAACCTAAACCGGTGCCGCCGAAGCGACGGCTAATCGAACCATCTACCTGCTCAAAAGGCAAAAACAGATCAGCCTGACGCTCAAGCGGAATCCCAATGCCTGTGTCTGTTACAGCAAAAGCCAGGCTAATCTGACCTTCAGTAAACTGTTCAAATTCGACGCGAATTTCAATTTCACCGCGATCCGTAAACTTAACTGCATTGCCGACTAAATTGAGTAAAATCTGGCGCAGGCGATTAGCATCTCCTGTGACCCAGGCCGGAATCCTTGAGCCAATAAAACAAGTCAGCTCAATTCCTTTTTCTTGTGAGCGCAAGGCCAGTAGTTCAGCAACTTCTTCGACAAGCTCTCGAAGCTGAAACTCAGCCACTTCAAGCTCTAACTTACGCGCTTCAATTCGTGAAAAATCCAGAATATCTCCGATTAAAGCTAAAAGCGTATCAGCACTTTTACTGGCAACTTCAGCGTAACCTCTTTGTTCTGGATTGAGTGTACTTTCCCGCAACAGAGTCAGCATCCCCAAAATCCCATTAATCGGCGTGCGAATTTCATGGCTCATGTTAGCCAAAAATTCACTTTTGGCCTGACTGGCCAATAAAGCATCCTGACTGAGCTGACGTGTTCGCTCCAGCGCCTCATTTAGCTCTTGATTAATAGTTTCACTGTCCGCCTGAGCCTGGATTAAAGTCGCTTCAGCGCGTCGACGTTCGCTGATTTGCTGCTGTAAACGGCGATTTAGGACATACACGGGTCCCAGTAAAATCGCCAATAAAACAGATAAAACAATCAAAACAGCCAACAAGGCGTAAATCCAAATCGGAAGCTCAGTAGCGGCTTGCTGCCCATAAAAAAATCCCTGGGGATTAAAGTCACGGGGGATCATATTTTGATCCTGATAAATTTCGATGATGTGCTGCCAACGACCTGGGCTATTGGTTCCCAAATCAACCAGGTCA
>CAJYHH010000366.1 GCA_913773825.1 Candidatus Sericytochromatia bacterium
CCAGATAACTCAGAGTCTCAGCATGGCCTTGTTTAATCAGAGTGCGTAAAGCATGACGAGTCATATAGTCCAGTTCTGCTGTTTGCTGTAAACCCGCCTGACGCCAGCGGGCCAGGGTAGTCAGCACTAAATCAGGATTTTGTTTAGACAAATCATTTAAGTGATTGGCAATTGAGCGCGTGACATAGCGGGTTTTGTCAGCATGCAGCAGCTCTAATAAGGGCAAACTTTGGTCTGGTGTCAGTTTGATGTTTTGAAACCAGGGCAGACGTGGGCGAGTGCCTTCACTGACCAGTCGACGCACATGGTAATGCGGGTCTTGAGCCCAAAGTTGTAAAGTTTTAAGCGTTTGCTCTGGATAAGCATTGAGAAAAACCCGAATCGGCCCTTCAGCTGAAAAGCGCGTGGTCATCGCTTTTAGGGCTTCAAGCGAAAAGTCCAGATCCGCTGCGCTGCAGCCATACAGGCTGACATACTCAGAGTACGGCGCATAAATAAACTGCCCATAGTCTTCATCACTCAAATCAGGATCACAAGGTTCAGGCAAAGCGGCCAATAAAATATTAACCGCTTCACGATAGTCTACGGGCAGATGTTTTTTGAGCATCTGAGTCATCCAGAGAATCCTTGCTTTAAGCTCCAGACGTGGTAAAGCCTCTATCACGTCAGCGCTAAAATCAGCAACTGCAAAAGCAGGAGCAACCTGCTGAATTTCAGCGGCAATTCGCTTAACGCTTGTCGGATTAAACAGATGATCTTTGAGTGAAAAACTGGGACTTGCGCTTGTACCTTGAGTCATATTTATCCTGACTGTATGTTAGTGAATGCAATAGGTAGTCTAACACAGATCTACTTTGCAGGCTGGACAGATTTACAGTCTTCAGGCATGCTGATGCCCATCTTGTATAAAGGCTAGGCCTGATGTTTATGTTGTCTACCCCCTCACGCTGGACCCGCAGTCTTTTAACAGCATTCCTCTTTGCTATTAGCTCCGCTAGCGTCTGGGCGGATGACTGCGTGCGCGGCCTGCCTGAGCCAGCGTTTAAAGCCGGAGGTGAGGTTCGCAGCGATCGCTTTACACGGCTTAAAAGTACTGAGGCCCGTGAACAGGTTGTGTTTAAATCAGGTGAGCAACTCACGATCGAGCACGGTGGCTGTAATTATTATGTAGTGGGCTTACGTTATGAAGCCAAAACCTTACTGAGCTCAGATCGCAGCCCAACAGCTGTCTTTAAAGCCAGCGCCAAATACCTGCGTCAATTAGCCAGGCTCAAACCCAATTTGAGCATTCGGCTAGACGAAACAGCAAATAAACTTGAACACTTAGTTGCCCAGTCAGGCAAAGCGGGTGCCAGCAAAGTGGGGTTTTGGTATACCTATCATGTCTCAGGTGAAGCCGGTCTGATCGAAACGCGGGTGATTGTAAAAGGCGGTGGCCGAACAGCTGATGGCAAAAGGGATTACATCGATCTGGAAATCAGTATTGGCGAGCTGTAAAGACCGTTATTTAGATCTTTTTTGGCCAGCTGGCGTCACATTTGCTTGATGCCTGAGCTGAACACTGAGATGATGTTAGATGTCAGTAGAGTGCCAAGATATCCCGTTCATCACCGTTGAGAACCGTTCATGACTTGAGGCTAAGCTTTATGAAGACATTGTCCCGGATTGCCCTGTTTATGGCCTTGGTCTGCAGCCTGGCTGCCGCCAAAGCCGCTGAGCCCCCGGCTGATTTAAAAGCGTTTTTAGCTGAGCAATTACCTGATTATCGCCTATCGACATCAGGTGATTATCGTCCCGAAGTGGAAGTATCAGACCGAGGCCCGGCTTTTGTCAGAGATGATTTTGATGGCGATGGCCAAATTGACTATGCCGTTATGCTGGTGCATCGTCGGACCCGTGATGCCCGCGCTTATTTACTCTTACAGCGCGAAACCGGCTTTCAGGCCGAACTTCTGCTGTCGCAGCCCGCAGCTGAGCGCGGTGGCGCCATCAAAATGCCGCTGAGTCTAAAAAAAGCCGGTGATGCAGGGCTTACAGCCAAACCCAATAATGAGCTTCAATTTACCCCTGACGGCGCCAGTCCTTTGCCTTCAGAAGAGCTTCAGCGCCTGCGTCAGAGCAAAGCCGCTCACTATGTCGCCATGCCCGCCGTGGTGGCCTGGAAAGACAGCGCCCATGGCCTGAGACCCAGCCCGATTGCTGCTGATTATTGCTCAAGCAGCTGGTATGTCCAAGACAGCCAGATCAAAAGCTTTAAAGCCTGCGATTAGTTCAGCATCAAGATTAAAAAGCCCCGGCTTCTTTGTTTAATCAAGAAGCCGGGGCTTGTCTGAATCGATCTGGTTTAGAACAATTTGCCGCCAAACAGGGTTTTGTATTCAGCGTTGACCTTATTGGCATAAGTCGGGACATTCGGGTCGCCATAACGCTTGAGAGCATTTTCAACCCCGCGGCCTAATCTGGCGCGATCGGTTAGCTCATAGCTCATATAGGCAGTTGCCGTCCAGACATTGGCCTTAATGTCATAACGCTGGCTAATGGTGCGTGAGCTCTGAACAAAATTACCTTTGTGCTCGGTATAAGGGGCTTCACCGCGATTGCCTTTGCCAATGCCAGCCATAAAGTGAACCTGGCGAATCGCAATACTGGTCAACTGGCCAAGGCCGCCGGCACCGGTATGTGAGCGGGCACCGGGGTTAATCCCACCGCTTTCGTGTGCAAACAGCGCCAGCATCATTTTAGGATCAACATTAAAGGCTTTAGAGGCAGCATCCAGCTCAGTGGCAATCTCTTTTAATTCAGCCTGGCTGGTCTGGGTACGGTTGGTATTGCCCAGTTGAGCGTGATGCTGCTGATAGCGCTGCATCGCCGCAAACAGCTCTTGAGCACCTGGTGTCAGGCCACTGGCGTCAACCGGGCCCGTCACAGCAGGATGGCTGACAACCGGAGCTTTGCCGCCGTCAGAAGGCGCCTGGACATTGCGCTGAGGGATTTTAAGTTTCATTCCAAGACGCAGGGCATCAGGATCTTTCATCACGTCGCGGTTGGCCTGGTAAATTTCCATATAGCGCTCAGAATCACCCAGAGTCTCCAGGGCGATACTACTGAGATTGTCGCCACGGCGCACGGTATATTCTTTATTCGGCACTTCAGGCTCTGGCTGAACAGGGGCAACCGGTGTATCCGGTTTAACAGCAGGGGTCTGGGGCTTGGGATCCGGCTTAACCGGTGGACGGCTGTCAGCAGGCACGGGAATCTTCAGGGTCATGCCAATCTTCAGATCATGGGGATTGCGCAGGGCATCGCGATTGGCGTTAAAGATATCCATATGTTTATTGGAGCTGCCCAGCAGCTCTTTGGCAATATCTGCCAGGGTATCACCACGGCGCACTTTGTATTCTGTAAATTGGGGCTCTGCGGGCTCCAGTGAAACCGTCGGAGTCGCGGTGCCTTGATTATTGACCGGGCTCATATTGACCTGATCTTTAGCCGGTATGGGGGTTTGCAGCGGGATCTGGGCTGTAGACTGGGGCAGTGTCGGAATCGGTGTCTGAGCAGGAGCTTGTTTTGTGCCGCTCAAACTGGGCAAGACACCAGCAGGCGGAGTGGATTGAAGATTGGGCATAACGAGGCGCTCCTTCAGCAGGTTTAACAATGATAAAACTCAGCTGGCTTTAGCAATGCCTTTTGCAGCAAGCTAATCCAGAAAAAATGGGGACCAATAAAAACTTAATTTGAAATCGATAAATTAATTGTAGCGAGTGCTGAGTGAGACTTGCCTTAGGATTTTAACAGAATCACCACACAAGCCTTAAGCAATCAGTAAAACCAGCTCACAACGCTATAGCGCAGTCCCGCTAAAACGGGACGGACTTCATGAGGCCATTCAGGCCGAAAGGCAATTAAATCGCCAGCTTGAGGCCGACAGACTTCTCCCAATTGCCCAGGCTGAGAGTAAATCACCAGCTCGCCGCCTTGATAATCGGGCTGGGCGTTTAAAAACAACACCACTGATAATTGTCGGGTCCGCGCTAATCGTGTCGCGCCTTTAATCACGTCGACATGGCTTGCAAAAAAATCCCCCGGCTGATAAGCCAAAAACTGCGGGGGCTGACAAGCTGTTAAATCCAGCTCAAAGCGATCAGCCAGCTCTGGCAGCAAGCTCATGAGCTTGTAGGTCACGCGGGCTTTGACCGCTTCAGAGACATCTAAGCGAAAGGTTTTACGCGTTGATTCATCCAGCACACTGCTTGTGCTGCCTGGGGGCAAAATGCCAATCCGCTGCAGCTGAGTCGCCTGCTGTTGGCTCACAAGCCCCTGAGCTTCTGCCGGTGACAAACAGCCCCGCTGCCAGAAACATTCAGATTTAAATCCAGCGCTCAACTCAGACGTCATAACTTAACCTTTGTAGCTTCAGCGGCGAGTTCAGCAGCGAGTTCAGCCCGATCGCGTAGCATCCACTCAGCAAAGTCATGATGACGCAAGGCTTTAAGCGTGTCACCCTGTTGTTCATAAAGCCAGGCCAGCTCTTGATGCAGCTCAGGCTGATTCGGATCCATTTTAAAGGCTTCGCCCAGAC
>CAJYHH010000367.1 GCA_913773825.1 Candidatus Sericytochromatia bacterium
AAACAGCGTCAGTTCATCGATCCAGGCCTTGAGTTCATTCAGATTCTGGCGGGTTGAATAAACTTTGCCAAGCGGACTTTTAGACTGAAGCTCTTCGATCACACGCGCCACCATATGACTGCGATAAGAAATCTCAAAGCTGCTATTTGTTGCGCTGACGAGGTCGACAGCGGCTTTTATTTCTGCTAGCTGATCCCCAGCTGCGTTACTGGCCTGCAGCGTCACAATCCGCGCTTTGCCAACCGGAATCGGCGGCAAAGTGCCACTGGTAAAGGTACATTCACCAGGGCTCGTCTGAGTCGCTGATGTTGTCAGTGTAGAGGGTGAAGCAATCCCAAAACCGCTGACAGTAATCGTCAAAACGCTAATTTCCCCACAGCCAACCGCCTGGGTCTTAAAGCTGTCAGGCTGAAGAGCCTGGTTTAAGCCCGTTAATAAAATCTCAAAGTGATCCCCTTTAGAGTCTCGCTTTAAATCCACATAACCGCTTAGCAAGCGTGCACTCATAGCTTGCACGCTTGCTTGAGTCTGAGCTGAGATTTGCGGGATGGAAGATTGAACTTGTGAAGCCTGGCAGGCAACAAGCAGACTCAGACTCAAGACAGTCAGGATCGGCAAACGAGAAGTAAATGTTTTAATCATATGATTGGACTTTGTTGATTTTATTTTTTTATTCATTAGCCTGCAATTCCTGTCTGACCGCCATCAATCGCACCTTTCCCACCACTTAACGTACCGGTACCGCTTTCGACGCTGACACTTACGGTCCGACTCATCACCGGGTGAACCCCGTCATTGATTTCAACTTTGATCAGATAAGGCCCGCTGGCAAAAGACGGTGCTTGCCAGACGATGCGATTTTTAAAGCTGGTAGGCATAAAATGATTGCAGGACACTTGAGAAACTGTATCCACACAGCTCCAGCTAAAGTGTTGAGCCTGCAGAAAATTATCCGGGTCATTGATAACAGCGGTTATTTCACTGGGATAACTTAAACCGGTTACAGTCTGAGGATTGGCCGTTAAATCGGTCAGCTCAGGCGCTGTACTACCGCTGGATGGACCGCTACCGCCACCACCGCCACTACTGGTTAAAGCCCCAGAAGGCAACAGACTCGGCTGGGGACTCGCAGGTGAAACAGATCCAGTAGGTTGGGGGTTAGTATCAGGAGGCTGAGCACTTGAGCCGCCATTTTCGCCGGTGCCGCTATTGTTACCTGTGGGCTCGGGATTGTTACCAGAGGGATTGTCTGGAGAGCGTGTGGGCTGAGGCAGGACAATGAGCTTCAGATCCAGTTCTAGTCTGGAAGTCCGCCCTGGCAACACCTCTATCGAATCTTGATCTTCTGCCAAAATTTCGCGAGTTTCAGATAAAGCACGAACGCTCACCTGTTTAGGCCCAGCTGGCAGCACCATCTCCATCGTCTGCTGATCACGGTCAGACCTTGTCAAAATCTGTTCTTGAGAGCGACTTAAACCCTGCCCCGTAATACTCACAACCAGACTCTGGGTCTGGGCCGGAATCACTTGAACGCGAAAATCAGCGCTTTGTGGCCAACTAACGCTCAGTCGAAGCCCCCCTTTTTGCGCCACTGCACCAGGTGACGAACAAGCTGACACACTCAATGCCGCGGCCAGGATACAAACCATCTCTTTCATGCATGCCTCTTCAATGTGCAAATTCGGGCTGAAGCAACAAAATTAAACGCTTAGGCACCTAAATCATGCCTATGCAGCCACGACCTCTTAGTTAGCCTATCATCGCTGACTTTATCCTTTTGCTATGTGTTGATTGCGGCACAAAGAGCGTGATTCTGCTCACGCTGACAAAACAGCATGTTTAACTTTGTGGCCTTTATTAAATGTAAGGCCACAAATCCGACATAAAAGATTACAGATTCATATTTTGAACCCGTCAAAATTTCAACCAGGCTTAGTCTTACAAAAATTCTTTTAATTATTGTCACACAAAAAACATACTTAAAATCTTGTTAGTATAAAAACTCCTGTTTGACATCAAAAAAGACACGGGTCAGATCCTGATTTTTTTCAGACATAAAAACGCCTTAAAACCTGATCTTAAAAGATCTTTGCCGCATTTGATATCTTTAGTCTAATTTGTCGTCTGAATTTATTTGTCGGACAAAAATCATACTAAACAGCATCAAGTAAACTTAATTCTCATAAAATTGTCATTAAAACCGCCACGTCTGTCTTGATGAAATTGTGACAAATCCACTACGCTAAACAACACAAGAAAAGCTTTACAAAGCTT
>CAJYHH010000368.1 GCA_913773825.1 Candidatus Sericytochromatia bacterium
CTTTGTTGTCTAAAATCAGCCTGTTGCTGTTCACAGTCCCTCTTTCACTGAGCTGTCTTACCCATCTCTGATCATCCTTTGGTGTGATTTTAGGAGATTATTGCCAAGCAGTTAAAGCAGATCTGAAGTTTCTGGTGAGGACGCTTTTGGGAATTTAAATCCTTAGCTTTAGAAGCCCTAAGCAAGGGCCTCTTTTCCCATCTGCCTTAATCGCTTAACATGGAACAGGGAAATCCTTAAATATGGTGCAAGTTTCTGACAAAGTTTTGCAGCTGTTACTCAACCGGCTGCCTGTTATGCTGCTTTATCTGGCCTCAGATGGAAAAATTCTGAGACATAGCGGTAATCTTTTGCATAGTCCGGAAGGCCTTGATGGTCAGTTAATTGGCAACTGGTTTCCGCGCTGTCAGGAATTGTTAAACTTCAAGCCCGAGCAGGCTTTAAGTACAGGTCCATTTGAATATCTGATGCTCCAGATCGAGTCTCCGTTTTTTCGCTCGTTTGAAGCTTATTTAATGCCTGAAACTGACGACAGCCAACCTGACTGCAGTCATCTGCTGATGCTAGTAGAAAACACACCAGAGCGCCTAAGTCGCGAAAAATTTGAGCTTTTATTTGAGCATGCTGGACAGCCTTTATTATTAATGGACAGCAGCGGTCTCAGTGACTGTAACCCAGCAGCGGTCAGTATGCTGGGCTGTAGCAATCGCCAGGAAGTCCTGGCCTGCGGCCATGTGGCGGTCTTTTCACCACCCAAACAACCAAATGGCATCGCCTCAGTCGAGCATTTTGTGCAAATGATGGAGTTAGCCCGCAGCAAAGGCGTTCATCGCTTTGACTGGCTCCAGCAACGCGTCAACGGCGAGATTTTCCCAGCAGAAATTACCTTACTCCAGCTGCCACATCAACAAGCCTTACTGTGTATGATTCAGGATTTGACTGCTCGTACAGCTTTGCTTTGTGTTTGGGAAAACATGGAAGCCCGTCGTGATGCAGAAAAAAAACTTCGCGAAAACGATCATCTGTTTAAAGATATTTCGCTGAATGTACCCGGTCTGATTTACCAACGTCGCGAAACCCCTGATGGCAAAACGGCTTACCCCTTTGTCAGCCACGGTGGTCAGGGCAACGAAGAGCTTGAAGCTGATGACCTGCTTAATCTTGAAGTTCACCCCGAAGATAGTGCCAGTCATGCTGAAAGCCTGGACCAGGCCCGTCAGCAGCTCAGCCCCTGGAGCTGGGAAGGACGGCTGCTCAGCCGCCGCCATCATCGCTATCTCTGGGTACGCGGCCAGGCTAATCCTCGTCGCGAAGCTGACGGGACGGTGCTTTGGACCGGCACGCTCTTTGATATTACGGACCGCAAACGGTTTGAATCAGAGATTCGGCACTCAGAAGCTCATCTTCAAGCGCTATTAGAAAGCATCCAAGATGGCATTATGTCCTTTGATCGGGATTTGCGCCTTCAGACTTTTAATAGCCGCAGCCGTTATTTATTCAACATTTTTGACCTTGAGTTTGCAGAAGGCATGCATCTTGAGGCCATTTTAGCTGGCATCGGCATGAATCAAACACAGCAGGAGCGCTGGCAAGGGTTTTATTTACAGGCTCTACAAGGTCGCTATGTCTGTACGGATTACCAGTATCAGCTAGAGGGCCAAAAACATTTTCTGGAATTTACATTAAATCCGATTCGGGTTGAAAATGAAGTGACAGGAGTTGTCACCTCTGTAAGGGATATCAGCCATCGTCGCCGCGCTGATGAACTGCTTAATGAGCAGCGCATCCGGCATGAAAAAATCCTTAACTTTTTGCCTCTGATGATCTACGAAAAAGATTATCTGGGCCACTATACCTTTGTGAATGAACAAGCCGTCAAAGTGATAGGCAAATCACCAGAAGATATTCTCGGTCGCACTGACGATGAGATTCTTTCACCTGAGTCAGCTGCTCGACAGCTTGAAGATGATCGCCGCCTGCGCTCGGGTAAAGCTTTAAGCCTGGTTCAAGAAGAAGAACGCCTGGTTAGCGGACAACTCCATACTTTTTTAGCAGGCAAAAATCTGCTTGATACGAATCAGCCGGTTGAAAGCCCTCTGGTGGGCTATTCAATTGATATCACCGATCGTAAACAGTTTGAACGCCAGTTGCTGGAAAGCACCACAGCCTTAGAAGAAGCGCAGCGGATGGCGCGAGTGGGCAGTTTCCGACTGGATTACCCGGTGCGGCATTTATTAGAAGTTTCAGCCAACTTATTGACTCTGCTGGAGCTACCCTTCGATATTCCGCTTGATCCGGGTCATTTGATTGAACATGTCCATCCTGAAGACCTCGAAATGGTTCGCAAAGTCTGGTATGAACAGATGCAGAGAGCTGAAGACGTTGAGCTGGACTATCGAGTCTTGCTGCCAAGTCATCGACTTTTACATCTATCTGTTCGCACCCATATGCTCAGAGATGCTAAAGGTCAAGTGCATGAAGTCGTCGGCACCGTTCAAGACATTACAGAGCGCAAGCGAATTGAAGCTGAACTGCGTGAAGCCAGTCTGGCTAAAAGTGCGTTTTTAGCAAATATGTCGCATGAAATCCGCACCCCTCTCAATGCTGTCATTGGCTTTTCAGAACTGCTTGAAAAAAAAGTTAAAGACGACAAACTTAAAACTTATGTCTCAGCCATCAAAGCAGGTGGGCGCAGCTTAATGGTGCTGATCAACGATATTCTGGATCTCAGTAAAATTGAGGCTGGCAAACTGGATATTGTCTGGGAACTGGTTAATCCACGCCAAATTTTTGAAGAGATTCAGGGTTTATTTGTCCATAGTCTGCAAGAGCGTCAGCTTGATTTTGTGCTGGATCTGGATGCCGACCTACCTGCCAGGCTGGTACTGGACGAAAGCCGTTTGCGCCAGATTTTATTTAACCTGCTTGGAAATGCGGTTAAATTTACTGAATCAGGCCATATCAGCCTCAAAGTCAGAGCCCAAGCGGTCAGCCCTGAAAGTATAGATTTATATATTGCGGTTAGCGATACAGGGATCGGGATTCCAGCTGAATCACTTGAAGCAATCTTTGAGTCTTTCCGGCAGCAGGATAACCGCACCACTAAAAAATATGGCGGGACAGGTTTAGGCTTGGCCATTACCCGCCGCCTGGTAGAAATGATGCACGGTACAATCCGGGTTGAAAGCGAACCTGGACGTGGCAGTACTTTTGAAGTCTGCCTGCACGGTGTCCGCAGTGAAGCGCTTCAGGCTGAGGATCAGAGTTCTACAGAGACTAGTTTGCCAGAAATCTCACCAATAGCCCTTTTCTCTCAGGCGCCCCCCCAAAACGCACCCGCCCATTTAGACGCAAAAGATTTAACACCTGTCAGTCCTGCAGGAGCTGAAGTCGCAACAGATGTCGCATCAGAAATCCTGTCAGTCTTGCAGCGTGATATCATACCCATGTACGAAGCAACTCGCAAAAATAAGAATTTTAGAATGATTCGTCAACTGGCCAGCCGTGTGCTCGCTCTGGGCCAGTATTATCAGCTTGAAAGCCTGCAGGATTTCGGCACTCAACTGGAGCTGTCGGTAGAACGCTTCGATATCACCGGCATGAACAGCAACCTCAATGCCTTTCCTGCTCTGATCGAGCAAATCTGCCATTCGGAAGGAAAGCTCTTATGAGTGCAAGCATTCTCATTGTCGACGATGTCCCGACCAACATCCAGCTCGTAGCCTCGATTTTGGCCCCTTTTGATTATGAGCTTTCTTTTGCAAACTCAGGTCATGACGCCCTGGCCCAAATTGCTGAAACCAGCTTTGATCTGATTCTACTTGATGTCATGATGCCTGGTCTCGACGGCTTGGAAGTGGCCACCCGCTTAAAAGAAAATGAATTAACGCGGCATATTCCCATTGTCTTTTTAACCGCCAAAAGTGATGAAGACAGCATTGTGGAAGGCTTTATGGTCGGTGCAGCTGACTATGTCACCAAGCCATTTAACCCAGCTGAGTTAGTTGCGCGTGTCCAGACTCATCTGGCGCTTAAACAAGCTCGCGATCAACTGCATCATCGCAATCTGGAACTCGCCGAAGCCATTCAGATGAAAAACCGCCTGCTGAGCATTGCTTCTCATGACTTAAAAAATCCGCTGAGCGCAGTAAACGGCTTTGCGTCTATGCTAGAGCGCAATCCAGCTGTTCAAAAAGAAAAAGACTTAGTAGATATGGTCTCGTTTATTTCACGGGCTGCCCGCCGGATGAACACGCTGATTAGTGAACTTTTAGATACAGCAGCACTTGAAATGGGCAAAATGGATCTCAAACGTTCTCCCTGTGATCCACTGCAATTACTGCGCGAAGTGATTTTGGATAATAGTAATCAAGCAGAAACTAAAGAACAGGCCGTGAGTCTAAGCGGCAGCCCAATATTAATCGAAGCAGACTCCCGTCGCCTCAAACAAGTCTTTGATAATCTGGTTAGCAACGCGATTAAATATTCACCCAAGGGCGCTAATATCGCTGTTGTTCTAAGTGAGACAGACAGTTCTGTTGAAGCACGCGTCACGGATCAGGGCCCAGGCTTTAGCGATGAAGACAAAGATAAACTGTTTGGCTATTTTCAGCGTCTGTCAGCGCGGCCAACCGGCGGCGAAGTCTCAACCGGTGTTGGCCTTGCCATTGTTAAACAAATTGTCGATCTGCACCATGGCGAAATTATGCTTGAAAAGACCTCTGAACAGGGTTCAACTTTTTTAGTTCGTCTGCCCAAATCTCAGACTTTTCAGGCTTAGCCCCCCACAACAAGCGGGCTAAATATTCGCTCACTCAGACCCCTTGTTATTTTATCTAAACGCCTAGACGCGTTCTAAAGGCGCTGAACGCAGATCTAAAATACGTTTACCATAGCCTTGTTCAAACAAAACAATCGCAATCTGTCGTGCCCCACTGGCATAAACTCTGTCGACTACTCCACGCCCAAAGTCCGGATGGTAAACCCGCTCTCCAGCAGTGAGATTTTCAAGCCCTTCACGTTCATCTGGCACAGGCACATCTTCCCAACGACTGTCAGAGTGGGTATCAAACAAAGAGCTCTCGCTGACAGTACCCGGCAGATGATCTTCAATTTCTTCTAAAAAACGCGAAGGCTGAGCATAAGAAGGCTCACCACGCACCGTACGCTGGCGAGCATGACTCATATACAGCAAGTCTTGAGCCCGGGTCATGGCAACGTACATCAGCCTGCGCTCTTCTTCAATGGGCCCATCATCTCCTTCGTTTTCAGCGATCATCGAGCGCGTATGCGGGAACACGCCTTCTTCGAGACCTGTAATAAACACAACCGGGAACTCAAGACCTTTGGCTGCATGGACAGTCATTAAGCGCACTAATTTATTTTCATCTTTGAGGCTATCGACATCTGAAATTAAAGCCAGATGTTGTAAAAAATCCCCTAGCAGGGTTTCAGGACTTGAGGGAATAAAATCTCTTGCCGCCTGTAAAAATGACAATACATACGCTTCACGTTCTTCAAAGCTCTCTTCGTCTTTACCGAGTTCAGCGCGATAGCCGCTTTTGACATAAATTGTCTCAATTAACTGATCCAGACGTGTGTACTCAGGGTCAAAGTCACGCAGGGGCTCAAAGAACTTAATAAACTCCTGCAAGGGCTCACGGGCTCGCTTAGGCTGGGCTGCAATCACAGCCGGAGTATTCAGCACATCCCATAAACTAATCCCATCGCGTTCAGCGGTTAAATCGAGAGCCTGCAAGGTTTTAGCTCCAATCCCGCGCTTAGGGGTATTTAAAATTCTCCGCAGCGCAAGCGAGTCCAGAGGGTTATAAAGCACGGCGAGATAGGCGATCAAGTCTTTAATTTCTTTGCGCTCATAAAAGCGAAACGCGCCTAAAATCTGGTGGGGAATATTCGACTGAACCAGACGCTCTTCAAACAGACGGGATTGAGCATTAGTACGGTATAGCACGCAGATATCCCCGTAATCATGAGTACCTGAATCCACTAATTTTCGAATCTGGCTGAGCACATAGTCAGCTTCTTGATACTCATTTTTAGCGCTATGAAAGCGAATCGATTCACCCTCACCGCGAACGCTGACGAGCACTTTGTCAAAGCGATCGCGATTATAGTCAATTAAAGTATTGGCCGCAGCTAAAATCGGCTGAGTTGAGCGATAGTTTTCTTCGAGCTTAATCACAGCCGCGCCAGCATAGTCCTGCTGAAAGCGCAGAATAATCTGAAAATCTGCGTTACGAAAAGAATAAATACTCTGATCAACATCCCCCACAACAAAGATATTGTTCTGGGGTTCAGCTAATAAGCGAACCAGCTCAAACTGCACAGAGTTAGTATCTTGATACTCATCAACTAACACAAACTGAAAATGAGACTGGTAACGCTGCATAATTGCCGGATGACGCTTGAGCAACTGCAGCGTCAGCAAGAGCAGATCGTCAAAATCCAGAGCATTATTTTTTGCGAGGTTTTCCTGATGAGCATCATAGACTCTTGCAAGCGTCATTTCATCAAACTCAAGAGCACGACGACGGTAGTCAGAGGGCATTAAACCCTGGTTTTTAAGGGCTGAAATTTTACGCAGCATTGTGCGAGGTTTATGCTGACTGGGATCTAAATCTAGCTGGGCCAAAGTGGTTTTCATCAGTTTTTCTTGATCGTCTGGGTCATAAATGACAAAGCGGCGAGTATAGCCACCCAACAAGTCAATTTCCTGGCGCAATAAACGCGCACAGATCGCGTGAAAGGTTCCAACCCAGAGTTTATCGACTTGGTAACTGCCAATTAGATTTTCAAGTCGGTCTTTCATTTCACGGGCCGCTTTGTTGGTAAACGTAACAACCAAAATCCGGCTGGGTGAAATTTTTTGCTGTTCAACTAAATAAGCAACTCGTTGAGTCAACACACGGGTTTTACCAGCTCCCGCTCCTGCCAACACCAGCACCGGGCCGGCCCCAAAGACAACAGCCTGCTGCTGACGCTCGTTAAGCGGATTTTTTAAGCTCATCGGATCCCCTTGAGATAATTATGAATCTGTTCAATTGCTTGAATAACCCTCGGCCCAGGGCGAGAAATCACATCATCATCCACACTCAGAACACGTTTCTGCTGGACTGCTTTTAAACGACTATACGGTGCCTGATCGAGTTTTAAACGACCGATCACCGATTTGGGCATAATCAAAACTTCTGGATTGGCTTTTATCAGCGATTCAAGTGAATAGTTAATAAAAGGGGCTTTTCCGGCTGCAACGATATTACGTCCACCGCTGATGTTTAACACATCTCCGATAAAACTACCGGGTGTGGCTGTAACCAGCGGTTGATCCCAGACTAAATACATCACGCTGCGCATAGGAATTTTGTCCTGTTTGACTTTGTTTAGGCGTGCACTCAGGCTGGCAGAGGCTTTTTGAGCAGTTGAAACATGGCCCGTAATACGACCTAGCTCATTAAGATTATTTTGAATCGCCGCAATATTAGGGGTTTTAAAAGCTAATACAGGTATATTTAAACGGCGTAAAGGTTCAAGTG
>CAJYHH010000369.1 GCA_913773825.1 Candidatus Sericytochromatia bacterium
CCATGAGCGAACTAGCCGAGTTTTATCGCAGTACTGACGCTGATAAAAACGGTAGCCATACCGGCCCCGAAGTTGAAAGCCGCCTCAATCAAAGCTCCTGGTCCACGCGTGTTAAACATCCCATTGCAACCTTCAGCAATCTGTTTAGCCAGTATGTGCGTTCCGTTAAAGACGTCTTTAAGTAGCTTTGAGTTATAAAAGCGGTGAAAACTAGCCAAAGGTTAGTTACAACACTTAAGCACATGCTCTTCTGTTAACTTATACTAACTTGTTCAAAAAAAGCACCAGCCCCGAAAGATAACTTCCGGGGCTGGTGTTTAGAGCTGTTTTAAGCGCTGGCTTAAAAGTTCATTGATAACTTACTACTGGCCGTACTGGATATTGATATCGCTGACGGGCAGTTTGCCTGCTTTTTCGAAGATCGCAGTCAGTGCTTCAACCGGCGTAACAACTTTGTCACTGCCAGCTAACTTGATTGCATCACCTGCGGTTTTAACAAATACAGAACCCTGCAGTTCGCGACCAACAGTGATCAGATTATCACCATCTTTGTCGTTGCCACCGATAATGCTAAAAACACCCGCTGCAGTTGCTTCGGTTTTAGAAGTAATCGGGCTGCTCAGCGAAGAGCGCTCAGCGCGGACCACAATGTCCTGACCACGCATCACAACTTTAAAGTTGAGCTGGTTGGCACCATCATCACTGGATTCCATCACCTGAGCGGGCAGAGAATTTGAAACCTGACGAGCGTACTCAAGTACAACTTCTTTTTCTGTTGGTGTTCTGGCAAAAGAAAGCAGGTCGGCTTTGGTGATTTTAGTATCATTGCCGGAGAGCTGCATAAACGCGTCATAGGGAAGGTGAGCGGCTTCCTCCATATCCACGCCATCGCCATTGATCTGAGCTTTGTCTAACTGGAACTCTTTGCTCAGCTTATCGATATCGCGATTTTGTGCGGCCTGAACGCGGGCCTGGATGATTTCGGGTTTAACCGTGATGGTGAACTGTCCCATGGCTGAAGTGATCCTTCCGTCTGAAGTCTTGATCTTGTTATCGCCGTTTGTCAGAGAATCTGACGTGATCTCTGAAAGATCTTAGCTATGACTTTTCTTTAATTTAACACTTCGGACGTGATTTTTTCAAGCTGAGTAGGCAGAAACCCTCTCACAGCGCGATATACCTGCTCAACTTGAATATTTTTCAGGCAGGTCAAAGCTTCGCAGGTTGTCTGGCGCGTGGCCCATAAACAAGGCCGACATTCCACTTGATGAGTGATCGCCACAAAGCGATCTTCACGGCCCGGTGGCAGCAAGAGTTTTTCATCCGTTGGGCCAAAAATCGCTACAACATGACTCTTTAGCGCCACACCCAAATGCATCGGGGCTGAATCTACGCAGACAATGGCTGAAGCACGCTGAATCAGTCCACCGAGTTGATACAAATCGCGGGTCTGACCATAAGCCATCACCAGCTTAGGATGAGATAAACGCTCTTGTAAAAAGGCAATTTCTTCAGCATCATCAGGCCCACCGGCAATCACAACCGTTTCACCTTCAGCCAAGAGACGCTCAATCAAAGCCTGCCAGTTTTCGCGAGCCCAGCTTTTGATGAGATTTTTCTCTTTGCTCATCAGGCTGACACCCGGATGAATCAATACATATTTGTCTTGTTTGTTAATCCCTTTAGATGCCAACCAACGATTCGCCCATTGCTCAACGACAGCCGGCAACTGCATCTGCGGCACCACTTCAGAACGGGTAATCCCCAGGGGTTTAAGCAGGTCGTAGTACATTTCAGCAGCGTATTTTGTTTTATCTAAGGGTGCACGATGAGTCAGTAAAAACGGAAAACGGCCTGAGTCATAACCCACACGGGTTGCGGCACCGCTAAAAAACAGCAAAGGTGCAACCATGGATGAACCACCGCTGGAAAGAATCAAATCAGGCGCTTCTGCCCGCAGCATGTTCAGCAGTTCAAGCAGATCACCAGGGCTACGGCGATGTTTAATATCAAAGGTCAGCACAGCATCTAAAAAATAATGATGCTCCATCAGATTGCGACAACGCGGCTCTACAAGCATTGAAATACGGGCTTTGGGGTAGTGATAGCGCAATGATTCAATGACGGGAAAAAAGAGAATTTCGTCGCCAATGCCTCCGAAGTTGATCAATAAAATCCGTTCGTAAGGCTTGTGGGTGTCCGAAAAATCGGACTTGTCTAAGGCTGACATAAAACTCCTTTTAATTTTGCGTCATTTTGCGTCTAGATTTCGCGCCGGCCTTCTAAAGCTCTAGCCAATGTCACTTCATCAGCATATTCAAGATCCCCGCCCACAGGCAGACCAAAGGCGATCCGGCTCATGGTGATTTCCATCGGACGCAGCAAACGCGTCAGATAGAGGGTGGTAGCATCCCCTTCAACCGTCGGATTAAGGGCAAAAATAAGCTCTTTAGGGCTGCGGCCTTCTTTTTGCAGAGTCTGCAGGCGCTGGACCAGTTCCCGCACTTTAATCTGCTCAGGACCAATGCCTTCCATCGGAGAAATCATGCCCTGCAGGACGTGGTAACTGCCTTTATACTCATGGGTACGCTCTAAAGCCAAAACATCACGAGCGTCTGAGACCACACAAATGCTCTCTTGATCGCGCTCAGGCTGGGAACAGATTTCGCAGGGGTTTTGAGCTGAAAGATTGCAACAAATCGAGCAGAAGGTAATAGCCGCTTTGGCTTCTAATAAGGCTGCTGCAAGTTCTTCAGCCACTTTACTCGGCTGACGAATAATAAAAAACGCCAGCCGTTGAGCGGTTTTGGGGCCAATGCCCGGAAGCTTCTGAAAAGCCCCCACCAGTTTGCCTAGTGGGGGAGTGAGATAGGTCATGCCTAGAACATGCCGTCCAGGCCGGGGATCTGCATCCCACCGGTGACGGAGTTCATCTGCTCAGAAGCGTGCTGGTTGGCAATTTCAAGTGCGTTATTAAAAGCCGCAACAAGCATGTCTTCAAGCATTTCGAGATCGTCAGGATCAACGACTTCAGGGCTGATCTTGATGTCGCGAACTTCGTGTTTGCCGGTGATGGTGACTTTTACAGCGCCGTTTCCAGCGGTGCCTTCAACAGTTTCAGTACCCAGGCGATCCTGAATTTCCATCAGAGATTGCTGCATTTTCTGAGCCTGTTCGAGCATCGCGCCCATGTTGTTCATGCCGCCACCCATACCGGGAGTGCTGCGCTTGCCGAGCGGTTTCATGGCTATACCTCATAAAGAAAAATATTACCCATCCAGTATAACACTGCGCAGTGTGTCACAGGGCAGGATGAACAAGAGGACTTAAGACAAATGGGCAAAGGACTTCAAAGCCTTAAAAGGCTTAGTTTTTCAGGCCTTTTGACTTGCCACCCGTTGTCTTTTCATCTTTGACTTCGGGCAAAGGCTGAAATCTAAGACTGCCAAAGCGGTCAGGACGATGAACGCCGCCAAAAGTAACTGACCAACAGTGAAAATCCTGAATTTCCTGAGGACGACGGCGACAGAAATTTGCTCGCCAGACTTGATTTTTAGCGGGGGCTTTCACCCCCATGGAGCGAAATGGAATCGCCATTTCTGCAATCCAGCCATTAGCGAATTGACGCGCGGCACTCTGCCAAGGCTGACGCCAATTGGGATCAGCTGAGGAGCGCTCATAGCGCACGTTAGCAGGATTTAACACAAAGTAATAATAACGTTGACTGCCATCTACCGGGCTTAAAAACACCTGTACTGTATCGTCTTCTTGAATCAGACGGGCTTCCTGACGATAAGAAACCCGCATACGTGAAGTATTGGGCTCTGCGTTGACATAGCTCACATAGAGCGCATTACTGTCATAGCTTAAACGAATTTCGGTATTGATCTGAGGCCGGGCAGATCCCGTACTCCAGAATAGACGAGGCACACTGGTTGAGTTACGCCAGGCAGCATCATCCAGCCTGGCATCAATTTCGGGCGGTGCGCCAGCCAGACTGACCGTCAGATTGGGAATCGCCCGAGCTTCTGGCAGGATATCGGTTGGTGGGCGCGAAGACTGCTGAAAACGCTGATCTTTAACCGCAATATGGGTCGCATAAATCTGAGCCAGCTCATGCGCGTCTTCCAGACGTTCGACTAAGCGGCTGCGAATTTTAGCTGGAAACAGACGGGTGCTATTAAATACTTCATCTCTAAGCGCTTTAGTTGTTGCAACCATTCGGTCGCCAGGCACCAGGATACTGCGTGGCTGAGCATTGGCTAAAGGCGCCGCTGCCTGCTCCAGCTTGCTAATCAGAACGGTCAAAGGCACCTGACTGGTTAGAGAAGTCTGAGTTTCATTAGCGCGTTTTTCTAAACCTCGTAGCCATTCAGCGGTAGTTGTAAGCTGGGTAGCCAGGGCTTTAGGCAAATTGAGATGAGGAGGCTCAGCCGCTTTACGAAACGGCCCTTTACCTAAATCACCCAACATTGTTTCATTGACATTGCGCATTGAAAAAATCGACATTCCACTGGCCTGACGCTGCTGCAAGGTCGCAATCTGATTAAGCAGGCTGAGTCTGTCACCACGAATTTTGTGAGCCCCTAAAATCGGGTACATCACGTCATGGCGCTTACCTTGATTGGTTTCCCATTCCATCCAGAGCTCTAAATCACGATGATCGGTGGTGTACATCATGGATGAGACATAGTCGATCCAATGATTATTGCTCCAGTGACGCCAATTTTGCATTTTAGACAGGCGAGCCTGAACTTCATTGCGAAACACAGCAGCACCTAAAGCAAAATGAGGTGACTGGCTGGATAATCCAGAGCGTAAACGGCGGACCATGTCGTGTACCTGGCCTTCACGCCAGAGGTGCCAGTCCGCTGCCAAAGGTGAAAAACGGTCGATGCGCTGGTTGGGGTACTGGCCGTGCTGGCGGAAATAATCTAGCTGAAAACGAGTCAGGCTGAGATTATCTTCAGTCATGTTATTGGGATAGCGAATGTAGTCCATTAAGAAGCCCTGCACCGGATAACGGGAAGCTGAGCGAACGATCAGGTTCGTCAGCAGCTGGCGCCATTCTTCAGAAGCCGGGCTCATAAACGCGGCTGATTCGTCTTCAATTTCTTCATTGGGACTGCGATAAGGATCGCCATCCAGCGGGTGCGCTAACAAAGCAGGTAAACGACGTGAAAGCGGGTTCTGCTTACTCACAGTGGGTGACAACACGCGGAACATCCAGAACCAGGGATAAACCCCTAAACCTTCTGCAACGGCAGCATCACTGACTAGCTTGAGCATATCGGCATTAGGCGGTAAACCGGGCTCAAGGTCAATTAAGGGATTGGGAAACAGCGCATAGCCCCGTCTAAAGATTTCAGGAAACACCGCATTAAACCCAGCCGCTTTTAAACGCTTCATCAATTGCTGCATGCCCTCAGGATCACGCGGCAACATCCCGGCATCCAGTAAAGCACCGCGCAGTTCGATATTACGGGTTGGCAACATCCGAATCTGGGCTTCGAGCAGTTGCTGATAAACTTTTTCTAAACCCGGACGTGGGTCATTGCTGTTTTCTAGCTTTTTAAGCGAGTCTGAGACTTCATCAAGTAAAGCTTTCACGCCACCAGCATCGACATTGGGGTCAAGCCGAAGCTCCAGCCACAAATCGGAAACACGGGTATAAAACTGGCGCATAGTGCCAATAGCCTGCTGCTCAGTAGCAGAGATCTCAATAAACTGGGAAGAAGTCGACTGAGCCATCAAAGGCAGGGTCAATCCCCATAAGCAGGCGGCTGCGCAGACGAGCGCTTTGAAACGAAACATGGCATCATCTTACCATAGCCGCACTCTTCAGCGTTCTTACAAGCCATTCAAACGGCTTAAGCGCAGCCTCTGTCAATCAGGTCAAAACCCAGAAAACCTTATCAACACAAGCTTTTAGCCCGTCATATCCTTCCCCCCTGAGACACTCAGCAAATAGGAGGTTATAATACATGGAACTGAAACTGACAGGTGTTGAGAAACGATGAGCAATTCCATACTAGTGGTCGAAGATGATCCGGATTTGTCCTTGCTGCTCCAACTTGAGCTTCAGGCAGAAGGCTATACCGTCAAAGTCGTTCAGGACGGCATGCAGGGCCTCATTGAAGCCCGCCAGATGCAGCCAGATTTATTGGTTCTTGATCGCTCTTTGCCGCGCATGGACGGCCTTGAAGTCTGCAGACGGATTCGTCAGACTTCCCGGATCCCGATTTTAATGCTGACAAGTTTTGACCAAATCGAAGAAAAAGTCGAGGGCCTCGATGCCGGAGCTAACGACTACCTCACAAAGCCTTTTCATATTGATGAGCTGCTGGCGCGAATTCGCGCACTGCTGCGCACCTATCAGGAACAGGCTCCGACTCGTCTGAGCTTTGCGGATCTTGAGCTTGACTTGCTCAGTCGTCAGGCCCAGCGCGGTAAAAGCACTCTGAATCTTTCGGCTAAAGAATTTGACTTATTAGTCTTTTTCTTGCGCCATCCCAATCAGGTGCTGCCTAAGTCACGAATTATCGAAGCCGTCTGGGAATGGGACTACAACGGTGAAGACAATATCGTTGAAGTCTATATTCACAATCTGCGCAAAAAGCTAAAGCGCACCAGTACACAGCCTCAGCTGCTGCACACGGTGAGAGGGGCTGGTTATATCCTGCGCGAACCAGGAGCGTGAAGCGATTGGCGATTAGCTGGTCGTGGCTTAAGAAGAAAAAAAACCAATAAGCTTAAAGGCCCCAGAGAATGATTCTCTGGGGCCTTTAAGCTTATGTCTGTATTTCGCAACTGGCGACTAGCCTGGCGACTAGCTACCAGCCACCCGCTCTCTTACATCACCAAAATCACTTTGGAGGCAGAAAGAATCTGATTGATTTTGTCCAGGCCTAGCAGCTGCTGGGTATCTTTTTCAGAGATTACAACATCAGTACGGAAACTGCCAGTGGCGTTTAGACCTTTGATGACCAGCGGGAGCTCACCAACACGAGCATCCTGGCGGGCCTGGCTCAGTGAGCGAGCATAGCCAACAACACCCTGATTGATGACAAAATCCGGCTTAACTTGAAGCTGGCCAAGGTAGACTTCTCCACCTTTTTGGCTGACAATCGCCGGACGCAGGGCCGCTTGCATACCGAGACCTCGACAATCCACAATCACTCCGGTGTAATTACCCGGTGTTGGGTCAGCCTCAAGCTCAACCGGAGGTGGCGGTACAAGATGTTTCTGGGGCTGCAGCACACCGCTAATACCGGTCGTACTGTAAAGCTTAACGGCCATATCGATTTCAACCGTGCCGTCATCCAGCACACGCTGATCAAGCTTCTGTGCGCCTTTAATCAGTGAGTTGATATAAGACTTAGTGGTTTCGCTCTCTTCAGTGTAGTTGCGAACAATTGTATCTGAATTGACGCGAATATCGTAAATTGCGTTAGTTAGTTCACGGAAAGCATGCGAAGTAGCGGAACGTTCTGCCATCAGGCGCTTTTGCTGAACAGGGCCATGATCCGGAGGGGTACCGCGTCCGGTCACGCGCACAACGCCTTCAGACCAATCGATCTGAACTTCGTTGTTGGTGCCGACTTTCTGCATCACGTGTTCGACTTTCATGTCTTCACTATCAGCAGCAAAAACCTGGGAACCGAGCAGACTCACGCTTGCCAGCACACAAACGGTGCTTAGAAAGGCCTTAAATTTACGGGATTGGCTGAACTGGCGGCTCATAAAACATCCTTCCTCTTTTTCAAGCAGGGCCCTGAACCAGACAGGCTAAAAGGACCCACAAGCCCTGATAAATCACCGTTAAACACGGTAAAGCACGCAGAACACATCAGGCAAAACATACACTGGTGACGCGGGCACTTTCCAGATTATAGCAGAGAAAGAAAAGTGATGGGCTGTAGGCACGGAGCTCGATAGCGCTGACTATTAGCCAATCCGTTTGTGCTCTATTTTTGCTCTACCTGAGTTTAATCCGACTATTTTTGATCGGCCCTTCATCACTTAGCAAAGCAGCCAGCACCGGGTCGCGCAGGACTTCAGCCGTGCTGCGCTCAACGCCGTCAACATTGACTGTCCCGCCAATTAAACGAATTCCGTGGCTATAGTCTGCATAAGTATCTTCATGGATCGTACTTAAGGGCTGAATCGCTTTGCCCTGCTGATTTTTAGTCGGCTGATGCCAGCCGTAAATCGCTACTGTACCGGGCTTGCGATCCAGACTATTGCTAATCACAACATCTTTTTTGTGCCCGGCAATCAACTGACCAGGCTTCGCATTTGCTGCCAAGCGCTGTTTCTGAACCGTTGTGTTATGTTCTGCAAAATAAGCCGTGCTGGTCATTTTAGCGCCTGGCGGTTTGGGACTGGGCTGGAGTTTGACTTCAGCTGATGCATAAATATCATTTACAAGTTTACGGGTCGGCAGTACCGTACCGGTAGCATCAGCGATTTTTTGGGCCGTTAAAGGTGTTAGAGGAACCAGCACTTGATCAGCATCTGAGCCAACAGCGAGATAATCCGGCATCACATTAACGGTTGCGTTATGCACCTGACCATCACTACCTTTAGCGCTAAGCTGAAGCTGTTTAAAATTGCGCTGCTGCTCTGGCACATTGCCAGCCAGAATCTGCTGCAAAATCGCATCTTCGCGCTGAGCACCTGAAAGCTGCTGAATAGAGGCGATAAACTCACTACCACTAAGTGCATTTGCCGGGCGTGCCGGTAAGGCTAAACGCTGAGCAGACCTGCTGACAGAGGGTGATGAAGGGGCGATGACTTGTGCCGGGGTCTGGCTCACAAAACTTAAATTAGCAAGGCTACCTGCACTGGCTGTTGGTAAACTTAGGGCCCATTTTTTAGCTGGAGGCTGACTGACTTTAGGCGGAACGCTGCTGGTAACGGGTTTGGCTACTGGAGGTTGAGCAGGTATCGGTTTTTCACTGGTTTTTGCAGGGGTTTTGGCCGTAGGTGCCAGCTGGGAAAAGAGTTGGCTTGGCGGAATCAAGCGATGAGAAGAAGGATCAAAGTTCATAAACAGCACTCCCGAAATCAAAGTCACCGCAGTCTCGAAAAGTTATCGTTAGTCTGTGCAAAAACATGCGCATGAGAGTCTCTGGGCTGTGAGGTCTGTGAGCCGTATGTCAGATGCAGAAAGACTGATAATAACAGCTCTTCTGTATTTGCTCATAGCCCACAGCCCAGAGCCTTTCTAGTATAATTCCCTGCATGTCTAAACCCTCGTCTAACCCCACCTCCAAGCTCTTTAGCAAAATTCTTATTGCCAATCGCGGCGAGATTGCCGTGCGTGTGATTCGGGCCTGCCGTGAACTCGGAATTGCCACTGTGGCCGTTTATTCGGAAGCTGACGCTGATGCCTTACATGTCCGGCTGGCTGATGAAGCTTATTTAATTGGCCCCGCTGCTGCCAGTGAAAGTTATTTACGCACAGATAAGCTACTTGAAGTAATCAAACTCAGCGGTGCTCAAGCTGTACACCCTGGTTATGGTTTTTTAAGTGAAAACGCCGGCTTTGCCCGTGATCTGGAAACCGCAGGGGTCAAGTTAATTGGCCCAAGTCCTGAAGCCATGACTTTAATGGGCAGCAAAATTGCATCAAAAGAAACCATGCAGGCTGCTGGTGTCCCTATCGTACCGGGTTATCAGGGTGAAGATCAGAGTTTAGAAACCCTGCAGACCAAAGCCTTAGAAATTGGCTTTCCACTACTGGTAAAAGCCTCTGCTGGCGGCGGAGGCAAGGGCATGCGCGTGGTGCGTGAAGCGACTGAACTCGAAGCCGCTCTGGCTGGAGCTAAACGCGAAGCGCTTAACGCTTTTGGCGATGAAACAGTCTTTCTTGAGCGCTATTTTGAGCGCGTTCGCCACATTGAATTTCAGATTCTGGCAGACCATTACGGCAACACAGTGCATGTGTTTGAACGTGAATGTTCGATTCAGCGCCGTCACCAGAAAATTGTCGAAGAGTCTCCTTCAACCGCCCTCAGCCCTGAACTGCGTGAGCAGATGGGTGAAGCAGCGGTGAAAGCTGCCCAGGCTGTTCATTACACCAACGCAGGCACTGTTGAAATGCTGCTTGACGATCAGAGCCGCTATTATTTTCTTGAAATGAACACTCGTCTGCAGGTAGAGCATCCGATTACCGAAATGATTTCCGGTCTGGATCTGGTCAAAGAGCAGATTAAAATTGCAGCGGGCCAGGCTCTCAGCTTTAATCAAGCTGATTTAAAAGCTCGTGGCCATGCAATTGAAGTTCGCGTTTATGCTGAAGATCCCGATCGTGGCTTTATGCCCAGCACAGGCACCATTGCTTATTTAAAAGAGCCACAAGGTTATGGAATTCGCGTCGACTCAGCGCTTTATCCTGGTTACACTGTCACCCCTTTTTATGACCCGATGTTAGCCAAACTGGTCATACATGGTGCCGATCGCAATGAGGCAATTGGTCGTCTACGTCAAGCGCTAAGTGATTATGTTGTGCTGGGATTTAAAACCAATCTGGGTTATCTGCGTCGCGTGATTTCACATCCAGCCTTTGCTAAAGGTGACACGTTTACCCATTTTGTCAGCACCTATGCTGATGACCTCAAAAGCCCAGAACAGGCTCCGCCAGAGTTATTGGCTGCGATGTTACAGACCAGCACAAGCCTTGCTCGCAGCCACGCAACGAGCGAAACAGAAGCCTTTAGCCCCTGGCAAAGTGGCTTAAAACTCAATATTTAAACCCTGAGGCTGAATGATCTATGTGGAAACAACTGCTTTTATGCGCTATCGCTCCGATGTTGATAGTCAGCTGTGCAGCCCGTCAGGATTCTGCTGAAGCACGCGCAGCAGCCGAAAAACACACTATCGCCGATGTTTTGCTCATTAATAGCTTAAAGACTCAACTTGAGTATAAGCACCCCAAACTGACCCAGACTCAGACGGAACGTAAACCGGGTGAAAACAATACTCAAAGCAGTCTAAACTTTAGCCTCGACTGGTCTAAACTCCCCAGCCAGGAAAAAATTCGTTTGCACATCCCCAAAGGTATGGATTTGACTTTGCGTTATCAGCTTAACGGCACAGAACGAGAACTGGCGCTACGGATCGAAAAATCCCAAAAGGTTAATTTTAAGCCAACTGGCCCTGAGAGTAGTCCGATTGAAGCCAGCGACGGTCTGCCTGAAATCCGCTTTGGTTCATAACTCAGCCCATGTGAGTTTAGACAAGACCCAAACCCGCATTAGCATTGTATTTAAGCGATACTAAAAAAGTATTTAAGGCCTTGTCCGGAGTGTTTTGCAGCGCCCACAATCAAATTAGAACCACTCCTCGGAGGAGATCGTTATGTGGAAAATCGCTCTCTTGCTCTCACTAGTAGCTTTGCCCGGCTGTGCCTCACGTCAGCCTGCGCCCGATAATGAAACCGCTCAGGCCGCGCGCTCAGCCTCTTATCGCGTAATGCTGGTGAATCAAACCAACAGCACTATTAGCTATAACTATTCCCGCTATCTGCCCCCGGAAGCTCAACGCAGCCCGATTGTTCAAGATCCTTACGGCAGCCCACAGATGAGTCAATCCTTAAGCCTGAGTTTAAGCAGCAGCGAACTGGATCCAGGTGAAACAACCATCTTAGACGTTTTACCCAATAGTCCGATCCGGGTCACTTATCAGCAAGGCAGCGAAAAAAAAGAGATTCAGCAATCAACAAATCAGCCAATGCAGCTGATTGTTACGCCTGAAGGCTTTAAACAGGATGCGCTGCCAGCAATGTACCGCGTAGGGACCGGGCAGTAGACGGTTGGCCAGAAGCTGGTTGCTCGTTGTAAAAAACAAGCTACCAGCTACGAGCCGCTAGCTTAAATAAACTCTTGCTCCAGGCCTGCGCAAATGCGGTAAATTTCTTCAGCTTCCCAAGGTGTCTGAGAATCATATTCGTTTACAAACGCTACGCGCTGAATTTCTTCAATGGAAGTTAAGCCTTCAATCGCTTTATATAAACCATCTTCAGCCATCGAGACTAATTTGGCCTCAGTTCGGGCAATTCCGCGAATAGTTGCGGCTGGCTTATGATCCAGAATCGCCTCGCGGATTGCTTCATTAATCTGTAGCAGCTCATGAATGGCCAGCTGGCCCTTATAACCATGCTGATTACATTCCGCACAGCCGCCAGGTTTATAAAACGTAAAGCTGGCTGGATGGACATCCACCAGCCCTAAGCGGTTAAACACAGCCTGTTCAGGCACATGCGGCAAGCGGCAATGAGGACATAATCGGCGCACTAAACGCTGTGAGAGCACGCCAACATGACTTGAAGCAATCAAATAATCTTCAAGTCCCATACGCCTTAGACGTAATAAGGCCCCAGTCGCATCAAATGCTGGATAAGCGGTCAACACTTTAGCACCCGTTAAAGCCACTTCAACAATTGCATCCAGCGTTTCAGCATCCTGAATTTCAGAGACCATCAACATATCGGGATCAAGATGGCGCAGAGAGCGAATCATATCAGCATAGCTGCCATCTTCAGGCTGATAAGCTCCCTGAACGGTTCCAGCTACCTGACATTCAATGGGGTGCTCAGCCGTAATAATTGAACGGTTCTGCTGATTGAGATAATCAATCGATGCATATAGCGTTGTGGTTTTACCGGCTCTTGCTGGCCCAGTCAGAATAATCAAGCCTCCAGGTTGAGAGAGCAAATTCTGAAAACGCTGGAGATTTAAAGGCGAAAAACCGACCCGATCCAGGCTAAGCGCAATTTCACCACTGCTGCTTGGTCTTTCCTGCAGACTTAAAACAATGGTCTCACCCCAAATACTGCCAAAAGTCGCAATATCAAGCTCCAGGTCCTGTTCATTAACGCTGGCTTCTACACGATTGCGCTGATGCCCTTTATTATGGGGATCCAGATGGCAGAGTTCTTTTAAACGCTGTACCAGCGGGGGCCCCAGATGGGTAGGTAAATCTGTTTTATGATGCAGGACACCATCAATCCGGTAACGAATCCGGATATGTTTTTCCTGAGGCTCAATGTGAATGTCAGTAGCCCGATCTTTTAGAGCATTTTTAATTAAAAAGCTAACAACCTGCTCTTCCTGGCGGCGCTGGGAATCAGAGGCATAAACGCTGCTCCCACCTACCGTTGCGGTTTCCTGGGTAATAACTGGCTTAGGGGGAGCCACCCAGGCAGTGGGTGTAGGTTCACTTGTTTCAGGCTCAAGTTCAAGCTTTTCAGTACCTGCCAGCAAAGTTGTATTTTTTGACAAAGGCTGAAGCCCAGGCAGACTGCTATAGCGTTCATATTCTTTAAGGGTTTCAAGAATATCAGCAGGTGTAGCCAGGGCTGGCACAACGTTACAGCGAAAAACGCGCTCAAGTTCGTTACGGATCGTTTCATTCTGGGGGTCTGCCATAACAACCGTCAGTTCACGGCCGCTCTGGTACATGGGCAAACAGAGGTGATGACGATAATAGTCAATCGGAAAATGATCGACTAAAGTACTGTCGAGCAGTTCAACAGAGGGCATAATCCTGGGAGCATCTAACTGCAGACTCAAAGCATCCAGTAATTGTGCTTCAGTCAGCACACCTGACTCAATAAGCAACACACCGAGTTTACGTCGATCGCTTAGCTGCTTTTGCAGGGCTTCTTTAACATGACTTGGCCGCAGCAGGCCTTGATTGACCAACAGTTCACCTAACAGAATCCGTTTATGATATTTGCGCAGCACCCGCTGCAGATCCTGAGAACTAATCAGGTTTTGTTCAATACAGATCTGACCCAGTGGTCGATAGGCGCTACCGACTCCTAAGACCAGTTGATCTTGAGGCATTTGGGCCTGTTCACGCTCAATTTTTAGCACCATTTCAAGCGATTCAGAACTTAAATAGCCCTCTTTAACCAAGAGTTCGCCAATTCTCAAACCCTGTCCCCCCTTACTCATTGCCACCCCATCTTCATGCCAGATTTGACTCTATTATAGCCTTTTAGGCTTATGCTTAAACCAGTCTTTAACTAAAGAGCTCTTTTAGAAGCTTAGTTTAATTATTTTTTACCTTAGCTTTGCCAGAAATAAGCCTAAAAAACGCTTAGATTATCTCTAATTTAAGATCACAGAAATTCATCTTTACCTTCAGCAACCTGTTTACCAAGATTACTATATACATTACATAAGCTTGAGCTCAAGTAAAAACGTAATAACCAGATATAAAAAGAGGGGAATCGTATGGTATCAAATCAGAGTTTTTCTTTTGTCAAAATGCCTGATAATACTTCAAAAATGTTTGTCACACCGCTGATTCCCAAACCCAGCCAGGGACCCTCACGTACCCCACCCCCCCAAACAAATGTCCTGCTCAAGCCTATAGCAGATCAGATTAATACACCGGTTTTGCCTCAAGGCCAGGCGATTAGTGCTTTTGATTTTGACAGGCCAGAATCCCCTACTCTGGATGAAATTAAGACCGGTAGCGTGATCAAGAAAGGGGCTGAAGGGGATGCGGTTAAACAGCTTCAGACTTTACTGACTCAAGCGGGCTACCCCGTCCAGGTCAACGGCAGATTTGGTTCAACCACAGAATCCCTGTTAAAAAATTTTCAGCGTGACAATCAAATTCAGGTCAATGGCCAGTTAGGGCCCACCACTTTAAAAGCGCTCGAAAATCCCCTGCGAGAAACGGCTTTAGGACGTAAACTCGCCACAGCCGGCCAAAGTCAGGCCTTAAATTTAGGTGGATACAATAGTTTAGGCAAATGTTATACAGGTGTGGGCATTGCGCTTGAGCAAGTGGGTGTACACGTCACGGGACTGTCTGCTTATATGGCCGCTGATCAGCTCGAAAATAATCCGCGTTTTCGCGAAGTCAAAGTAAATCCCAGCCAGCTGCCTAAACTCCCAGCTGGCTCTGTAATTGTCTGGGATCGGAGTTCTAATCCAAGCTTACGCCACCAAGGTGGCGGTTTTACCCATGGGCATATTTCGATCTCTGATGGCAAAGGCCGTGAAATGAGCGACTATATCGACACACAGCGCACCAGCTACTACGCCAGCAATCGCTATCGCGTCTTTTTACCCAACTAAATTTCCCCCAGGTGCTGAGCACCTCCCTGCAAAAAGACTGTTTTTTGCAGCAATAGAATTTCGGTTGTCAACATGCTTCCCCCGGCTCAGGCCGGGGTTTTTCTTTGCAAGCGAGTAGCGAGCAGCTGGTAGCAAAATACAAAAGGCAAAAGACCCTCAGGAAGATATTCTTCCTGAGGGTCTGTTTGATCTAAAAGCGGCTTTTATCTTTTCGCAACTAGCAACGGGTTACCAGCCACTAGCTAATCAGCACGTCCCCGCTCTGGGTCTGAATTTTAAGCAGACTGTCCCCACCGCCTAAAATGCCGCGTAGAGAATGTTCACTGGCTTCGCGCTGTTGAAGCTCTAAGCGGCATTCAATATCACCGGTTGGCGCGTGAGCCTCCAGGCGGCACTGGCTGCCTGGGCGTAGAATCAGGTCAACATCCCCACTTTGAGTACTCAGACTGGCTGAACCTGCAGCGTCCAGCGTCAGATCACAGTGCAGATCCCCACTAAGAGTTTGCAGCTCAGCTTCAGACTGAACCTGACCTGTTAGCTCAATATCACCGCTTTTACTGCGCAGCTCCAGACGGCCACGACCATCTAACAACTGAACATTGAGATCACTGCTGGAGGATTCGAGTTTTAAAAGATGGTTGACGCCTGCTTCAACCTGAACTTGTCCGCTGGCGGTGTTGACCTGGGCATCATAGACAGAACCTTTAAGCTTGATGTCACCACTTTGAGTCTGAATCCGAATCAACTCACTGGCCTGATCGGCACTGACATTGCCGCTGCGAGTCTGCAAATCCAGACTTTTGAGCGCAATATTGCGAAGTTCAATATTACCGGATTCACTTTCAACATGAATCTGGCCCTCAACCCGTGAAATCTGGCTGAGCGAAATATCCTGACTATCGGTACGCAGGTCCAGATCTAAACTGGTCGGTACCCGCAGGCGTAGTTTAACGCTCCCATCTGCGGTTTTAAGCCCATCGGAACCGGCCAGCTCCAGATGAACAACAGACCCTTCCTGACGAGCGGTTAAACGCAAGTCTTCAAAACGCGTTCGCTCTTCAACTCTTGAAGCGTTAATGCGTTTTTCAATCACCGCCTGAATCTGATTGCCTTCATACCCTTCGACAATCAGCTCGCCTAAACGATGAAAACATCTGAGTTTTTGACTATTGGACTCAACTGGCAAAGTCACCTGATCACTATGGGTGTCCTGAAAGCCAGATGTGGACTGATCTGAAGTTTTAGTTTCTTTATCACCGCCCGTGCGCTGCTGAAACCAGCCTTCAAAACGCTTTTCGAGGTTAGGGCCTAATTGCTGAGAGACCGAGTCAATCATTGATGAAAAGGTCCCCATCATCTGTTCCATTTTAGGGCCAGCTTTATCAAAGAACTGCCCTGCAGCACCGCCAAAGG
>CAJYHH010000370.1 GCA_913773825.1 Candidatus Sericytochromatia bacterium
CCTACACGACGCTCTTCCGATCTGGCATTCTTTAGGGGGTGAGATTGCGCTTTGGGCCGCGGCTCTTAAGCCAGAGCAGATTATCGGGCTCGTACTGGCAAGTTCAACGGGCCTGCCGCCGCGCAGACGCCTGCCGCGACGCATACTGGGCCTGGTCATGGATGGTACCCGTGAAGCCCCAGGTTATATGATTCGCTTACTGGTGAGTTATTTACAGGCCGGGCCACTTAGAGTGTTACAGACGATCCAGATTTCAGATGCGGATCCCCTGCTTAAGCTGACTTCAAGAATTAATATGCCGGTTCTGGTCATGCATGGCCGTCGTGATCCGATTATTAGCCTGCGTGAAAGCCGTATGACTGCCAGGCGTTTGCTGCAAGGACGCTTTTGCCTGCTTGAAGCTTCCCACGCAATGCTCTATTCAACGGCTGATCAATTTAATGCAAAACTGGCTGAGTTTTTGCAAGAGCGCCTGGGACCACCCCGTCAGCCTCAGACAGACCAGAATCTGAATCAGGCCAGACACAGCCTTCAGGATCCGGGTGCTTTGATCTAAAAGCTCTGAATCTGCGCTCACTTGCAGTAAACTGTAATCAGTAAATCAAGATGGAGCAGAGCCATTTATTATGGGCTTTTTTGAAGAGTTTAAACAATTTGCCATCAAAGGCAATGTAATTGATTTAGCCGTCGGTGTGATTATCGGCGGCGCTTTTGGTAAAATCACCAACTCACTTGTGACAGATATTTTTATGCCGCCCTTGGGTTTATTAATCAGCGGTCTGGATTTTAGACAGATTAAAATTCCGCTTAAAGCCGCCGTCACTGATCCCGCAAGCGGTAAAGTGCTGCATGAAGCCGTCAGCATTCAGGTCGGTAATCTGATTCAAGTCTGCTTTGAATTTACGCTGATGGCCTTTGCAATCTTTTTACTGGTGCGTTTTTTAAATCATGTCCGCACCCTGGCCGAAACCACCCCTCCCCCATCAGAACCGGCACCACCGCCGCCGGATATCGCCTTGCTGACTGAAATTCGCGATCTGCTTAAAGATAACCGGACAGCCTAAGCCTTGCTGGCCAACAATAACCTGCCAGATTCTCGTTTGGCAGGTTATGAGTTAGGCATCCGCTTTCATCCTTATCAGCAAGATGCGATTGATGCGCTGCTACAGCGCTGGCAAACCGGTGAGCGACGCTTACATCTGGTTGCCCCACCGGGCTCAGGCAAAACCCTGATTGGTCTTGAACTATGGCGCCGGATTGGCCAAAAGGGAGTTGTGTTAGCTCCCACCAGCGGGATTGTTCATCAGTGGCTGCGCACCGGACAACAGCATTTTGTTGCCCTAGACAGCCTTGAATCAGAGCTTGGTGAACCGCTTATGTCAGATCAAGCTGATAGCAGCAACCCGCTGCTGGCACTCACCTACCAGCGCGTCAGCGTTAAAGCCCAGTCAGACAAACAGAGCCTGCATCATAATGTACAGGCTTTGTTCAGACGGCTTGCCACAGACGGTTATCGCACGCTGATTCTGGATGAATGCCATCATCTTTTAGCCCATTGGGCAACGGCACTTGAAGACTTTCTTAGCCAGATCCCCGATGCTGTTGTCATTGGTCTAACCGCAACTCCACCGCTGGATCGCGCCAGTGGCGAACTGGCTAAATATTTAAATCTGATTGGGACAGTCGATCACGAGATTTTAGCTCCAGCTGTGATTCGCGAAGGTCATCTGGCGCCGTTTCAGGATCTGGTCTATCTGGTGCGACCAACTGAAGCTGAAACGCTGTATATCTCCAAAGCCCACGCTC
>CAJYHH010000371.1 GCA_913773825.1 Candidatus Sericytochromatia bacterium
CTTTTGTTTGCCAGCCATTGTCAATTTTAACGACGAGTGATTAAGCTGATGGCATGTTAAAGTATTTACTATTGGTTATAGCTCTTTGCCTGGGCGTGTTAAATCCAGCTGAGGCAGTAGAGATTCCGGTTAAACCGATCAGATCTGAAGATTTAAACCAGCTGATCTCTTTAAATGGCAACTGGAAACTTAAAGGACCTGATGGCAAAGAACGGCTTGCTACAGTGCCAGGCCCTTGGGAGCGCTATTATCAACCCAAATTGATCACGCGCCGGGGTCAAGGCCGCTATGAAATTGAGCTCAAATTACCTGCTGAAACCCAAGGCCAGTATTTTAAAATCTTTAGTAATCTGGTTGGTGGCGAACATGTGAGTTGCCAGATCAATGGACAAAAAATCGCTCGCAATGGCTTTCGGCCACAAAGTACATCCCGAGTGATGCAATATTTTCCGTTTAAAGTCGATAATCTTAACCTTCGTCTGAAGTGCGACATTACCAATTTTAAGCTCTACAATAGCGGGCTGATTCGGCCGGTTTATTTTGGCAGAGCAGAGCTGATTGACCAGCTCCAGCTGCGAGAAAAAATGCAGACCAATCTGAATATCGGCATTTTTTTGTTTCTCGCTTTGTTTCATATTTTATTATATTTAGGTTACCGTCAAGAAAAGGGTCTGTTTTGGTTTGCGATGCTGGCGCTTTCTCTGGGATTATTTGGCGAGTTTTATCATGCGCGTAACATCGAGTTTTTTATCACTGAAGTGCCTGTTGAGTGGTCGTCTTTTTTGACTCGGCTGGCCTTGTTTTCGGTGATGCCAATGTTTTTTTTGTATGTGTATGCTTTGGCTCCCTTGCGCGATCAAGTTGCGTATTTAAAGCCCTGGTTTATTAAGCTGGTTCTGGGCATTAACTTGATTTTTATTTTGAGTATTTTGCTGCCGATTCAGATCTATGCCCCTTTCATCCTGCTCTGGATGATTGTGAATATGCTCTATACGAGCTATAACGTCTGGAAATTGCGGGCGTTTTTGCCTTATCGCGAGACGTATCTCTATGCCGGTTCGAACCTGTTGTTTTCTGTTGGGATGATTATGGACAACCTGAGTGGTCTAGGGGTTTTACCCTTGGAGTTTGTAAGCCGCTATATGCTGCTGTTGTTCTGTCTGCTGCAGGCCGTGTTTTTGTCCCGACGCATGCAGCAAAATTATCAGCAGGCTGTTTCCTTGCAGCATGAGCTGACGGAAGTAAACCAGAATCTCGAACAGTTGGTTAGCAGCCGTACACATGAAGTCCAGACTCAAAATGAAGAACTCAAAAAGCTGGTCAGTTTTAAAGATGAGATGACGCGGATGATTGTGCACGATCTAAAAGTCCCGCTTAATACCCTGATCAATTTACCTGCCCAACAGATCGAGCTGTCTGAAGATCGCCGCCAGAGTTTTAAGTCCGCCAGCAAACGGATTTTGAGCCTGGTTGAAAACATCCTGCAAGTTAAACAAACTGATCAGCCTGGCCTAAGACTGGCTTTACGTTCTCTGCCTTTACAGCGTCTGACAAACGAGGTTTTGATCACGGTGAGCCATTGGGCACAGAGTAAAAAGATTCGCCTGATGAATGAAATGACGCCACATATTTTTGTGCAAGCTGACATTGCTTTATTTGAACGGGTGATGCTGAACCTTTGTGATAACGCCATCAAACAGACGCCAATTGGGGGCGAAGTCCGCATCGGAGCCAGCCAGTCAGATGAGTTTGTGCAAATCTGGTGTGATGATACAGGCCCTGGCTTAAGCCCTGAAGTTTTAGCCAAGGCCTTTGATCAACACGAAAGCTTTGCTCAGGGCGCAACTCCCCGCTCTAGCGGCCTGGGCCTGTACTTTTGCCGCCAGGTCATCGAAGCCCATGGCGGAAAAATCAGTCTCGAAAATCGAGTGCCTACAGGGGCTCGGGTTTTGATTCAGATGCCGCTAAACACGCCCGTTACGTCGAATTTAGCCACTCACGAGACCCAGCAACTCTTAAGCGTTTTGCAGGCTTTAAAACAATTCGAAGTCTTTGAAGTCAGCGATATTCAAAATCTTCTGGAGCCTTTGCGCAAAGACCCTGGCCCCAGTTTAAAAATCTGGCTGGAGCGATTTGATAAGGTGGTCTTTGAAGTGAATGAGGAGGCCTATGCCGAACTTCTTAATGAAGTCACCGCGCTTGCTAATTGTTGACGATCATCCCGAGAGCCTTGAGGTACTGCTCGCTTGGCTGGCGCCGCGCAAGACAAAAGTCTACCAGGCGAGCAGCGGTGAGCAGGCCCTAAAAATTCTGGCCAAAAAACAGGTTGATGCGGTGATTACCGATTGGCTCTTGCCGGGACTCAGCGGGGTTGAGCTTGTCAGCTCCCTGCGAGCCAGTGGCTTTAATGGCCCCTTATTGATTTGCACAGGCTCCATGCTGGATGCAGAACATCTGCAGGAGGCATTTGACGCTGGAGCAAATGATTATTTGCGTAAGCCCATGAACCAGGTTGAATTTAATGCCCGGCTGGATAAAAGCCTGAGTTGGTTTGCCCAGCGATACACCCTGGAGCGATTTAGCGACAGCCAGCATCAATTAATGGTGCTGATGAGTGAACAATTGGGGGGCGATCTGCAGAGCCTGATTCAGATGCAGGAGCTGGAAAAATGGGATCCCTCGAGTCTTGAGCGTTTTCAGAACCAGCGTCATGATTTGACCAAGCAGCTCAAAGATCGCTTTACGAGTCTGATGAACTGGTCGCGGTATCGCTTTGCGCTACAGCAATTGCAGCCTGAACCCCTGCAACTGCGTGGCTATTTTAAAAACCTGCTCTCTCAAATCGGGCCAGCGGGTGAGCGGGTGCAGATCAGCGCTGCGCGAGATTTACAAGTGATTAGCGATGCCGAAATTTTACGCCGGGCTTTGCTGGCGCTAATCGACAATGCCTTGCGACATTGCCCAGGGGAAGTCTTACTCAAGGCCCAGGCTCAAGATGGGGTGATTCGGATGTGTGTGCTGGACGAAGGCGACCTGAGCGAAGGCGCAATCGACCGATTGCTGGCCGGTCAGGGCATCGGATTGGGCTTAAGAATCTGCCATGATTTATTGGCTTTATTGGGCAGTCGTCTGCAAGCTGCGCCGCGTCGGGGCCAACGAGGGAGCCAGTTTTACTTTGATCTGCCGCTGTGATGCATAAGCTCCCTGATCAGGTGCTGATCTGGAGTACTGATGAACTTCAGGCCAGATATTTACAACAGGTTTATCAGGCTGCTGGTTTTGACGTCAGGCTGTGTAAGGGCTACCATCAGTTAAAAGCCTTGGCCCAGGCGCATAAACATCAGCCGCTGGCGCTGGTGCTGAGCCTCGCGCGCCGACCGGAGCTTACGCATAAACATCTGCGTCAATTACATCAGCAGCTGCCTTTGGCGGTGTTGATGGTGATCTCCCCCTATCAGGATCCTGAGCTCAATCAAGCGGTTTTACAAGCGGGTGCAGATGACTGTCTGGTTCAGCCGCTGGATGCCCGTGACATTGTTGGACGAACCCAGGCCCGCTTAAAACGCACCCAGACTATTCTGCAGGCGCTGTGGCGCCCGAAAGTGACTGAAAAGCTGCAATTTGGGCTTTTACACCTGCACCCTGAAACGCGCGAAGCCAAACTAGCGCAGCAGTCTGTGCGCCTGACGCTGACGGAGTTTGCCCTTTTGCATTTGTTGGC
>CAJYHH010000372.1 GCA_913773825.1 Candidatus Sericytochromatia bacterium
CATCATGCCGATATTGCCAAAGACATCGGGGTAATACAGACCAAAGTAAAACGAAATCAGACCGCCCAGTGACGAGCCCATCACTGACGTGTGTTCAGGCTCTGGCAATGTGCGGTAATGGGCGTCAATCAGGGGTTTAAGCTCAGTGGCGACAAAGGCACAGTACTCAGCGCCCCGGCCACCAATCTGACGATGGGGACCAAACTGCATGCCGTGCCAGGTGTACTCATAGGTGCGATCAAATGAATTATAGATGCCGACAATAATTGCAGGCTCTATTTCACCTGCGGCAACACCCGCTTCAAGCGCTTCGTCAGGAGCCCAGATATCGCCACAAAATGAAATGGATGGGTCAAAGAGATTATTGCCATCGTGCATATACACCACCGGGAAGCGGCGACTGGGTTCACTAAAATAAGCTTCAGGCAAATACAGCACGACTTCACGATCACCTGGCAAATAAGCGGACGTCAGGCTGTGCTGGCGATATGGGCTCTGCAAAACCGGTTGAGTGGGCTGAATATCCGGTGAAGGGCTGGCGTTGTGGCGTGGTGGTAAAAAGAGTGATGACATAAGATCCTCCCCAGACGTTTAGCGTTATCTCTTCTTTCTACGCTCTGTCTGAACTCTGTCTCAAGTCATTCAGCGTTCTTTTAATTTGATTTATATGTTTTAGAAGGCTAAATCAGACCAAAAACGACAAAACCCCTGCTTTTGGCAGGGGCGGAAGTCAGAAACTCAGATTGCTATTAAAGCAGCGACTTAGAGGACACCCAGGGCATGAAGACGTTCTTTGAGAAACTCTTCAGCGGTATAACGCTCAGACAGACGGACGTTGGGGGCTGGATGCAGGAATAAGGGCATCGACAGACGTGAAACGTTGTCTGCACCTTCGGGATTGACCACGCGATGAATCGTAGAGCGATAATAACCGCGAGTGCACATCTGGAGCATATCGCCGATGTTAACCGCGATGCTGTTGCGATCGCAGGGAACGTCGTGATAATTGCCCTGGCTGTCCTGAACCTGTAGGCCGTTCGTTGTAGCGCCAACTAAGACTGTCAGCAGGTTGATATCGCCGTGGGCTGCAGCACGTACAGCGTCACCGCTGGTGCTTTCGGGCAGGGGGGGATAGTGCAAGACGCGCAACATGGTCTGCTGGCTGTTTTCGATCATATTGCCGAGCGGCATCGATAAATCATCAGCAATTTCTTTGGGCAGATGATTTTCAACCCACTGCAGCAGGGTTTTGGCTAAGGCGTTGAGCTGGCGATAAAGCTCATGACTGCGCTGGCTCATGTGTTCTGGGAACATGCCCCAGGCATAGATCTGATAAAACTCTTTGATGTCTTTGGCAGTAAAGCCCACAGCGGTTTCAGAAACGGACTGGGGGAAATAGCCGTCCTGGGTTTCGCGATTAAAGCGATAGCGGAATTTATCTTCGCTGGCGAAGAACTGTTTCCATTCTTCGTAAACTTCGTCGATTAGCTTTTGGTCGATGGGATGGTTATAAAGAACGCCAAAACCGGTGTCCTGCAGGGATTGAGAAAACTGAGCCGAGGCTTCGGGCGATTGAAAATCGACCTTTAAGACTTTCATGAGGTGCTCCTGTAAATCAGTAAGTCAGTGGGGTGAGCTCAAAAGACGGCAAAAAATGCCGGTAGCATATGTGCATCATAGTGAATATGATCAGGCACTGACAAGGTTTTAGGCTTTTTAGCAGCTGAAAAGGAGCTGAATTTTCGCAAAGGGGCTTAATCGTCATAAATAGGTGTGATCATTGTCATTCTTTCGGCATAAATTTGGGTATGCAAGACTAAAGCAGTCAAAGCCTGCGCGTAAGCCAAAGGTATGTCTGTTGAATGTTCTTGTGTGACTAGGCGTCTAAATGCAAGAAGCCTTGAGTTTTTCACTCAAGGCTTCTTAGATTTATTTCGTCTGATTTTAGCTTAGAGCACCGCGCGGAAGGCGTCGATCATGCCGTTGCCAAACTCAGTATCAAAACCAGGGGCGCCAAGGTCGATGGCGGTGCCTTCGAGGCGGGCTTTAATCTGAGCGGGGTTGAGCTGGGGATGACGGCTGCGGATCAGACCCACAACACCAGCGACCATCGGAGCTGCCATCGATGTGCCGTCCATCAGGTCATATTCATTCAGATGGGGATTGTCGATGCCGGTCGTCATAAATACCGGGCCCATTGGCATGGTGGAGAGAATGCCAGAACCAGGTGCCATGACCGAGACCCAGCTGCCGTAGTTGGAAAAGCTGGAGCGCTCGCGGCTGGTGGTGACCGAACCAACTGAAATCACGCCAGGCAGAGCAGCGGGATACATCGGGGTATCCGTATTG
>CAJYHH010000373.1 GCA_913773825.1 Candidatus Sericytochromatia bacterium
CAAGATAGCCATCGAGTACGATTCGAGCGCTGCCGGGTGAAGAAAGATAGGCGGGATTATTTGGATTCAGGGCACTAAGATCCCCTTCACTGGCTTTGAGATCCGTGATCAGGGCCGGCAAATTAATCAGGCTGGGATGCTGAGTAAAGGTATAGTTCGGAAAGCTGCCCACCGTCTGCATCAGGCTGTCAAGCAGGGTCTGCAGGGCAGGCAGGTCAATTTGACCGGCTAAAAAGCGATCTTCAATCGGCCCCTGCATCAGTTTTTCAAGCAGATTACCAGCAGCCATCTGACGATAGCTCAGTTCAAGCGTCTGATTATTATTGCTTAGGCGCATCGCCCCTTTGAGCTCAGAGCCCGTCAAAAATTCACCAGCCGCGTCATAAAGTCTGATGGTAGCAATCAATTCGCCAAAGGGTACGTTTGAGAGCACAGCTGAAATCGAGCAGCTATTAGCGCTGATGCGATGGGTCACAGGATCAGAACCGTCAGCATAAATCGGTGTTGTCAGGCCTGGACCTTTAACTTGAATACTGGCTGCGGCGACTTCACCGCAGCTAAAAGCCTGAGTCCGAAACGCTTCAGGCTGGGGGTAAGTGATGGTGACGCGCAGATTTTGCTCACCGCTGTCTGATTGAAAAGGCTCAAGCACAGCAAACGGAATAATTTTAGGCTGGTAGAGCGGTTGCGGCGCAGGCTGAATAGCGGGCTGAGCGGACCCAGTCTGCGTGCCTGTAACGGCAATCGGCTGCGTCTGCGGGCTGCAGGCGATTAGCGCTAAGCAGAGGCTAAGCAGAATCGAGGAACGTGAAGACATATCAAACTCCTTAAAAAAAACGACGTGTAGTCTGGGGCTTGAGCACAGATTGGATCCAGTCTGATGATCAGCTTAAAATCAAGTTAAGCTCAAGCTAGACCTTGTCATCTGATAAGCAGGCACAAGCCTTCGACAACAAGTGTTGAAAAACGCTGTCTCAACCGGCGAAGCAAACGCTTTAGCAGACTTTTAATCAGGATTTCAACCAACACTCCGGCACAAACAAAGCACAAATCATTTTGTTTTTGCAGATAGTTAACGGCGTATTACAGAGCATAGCCAAGCTCACTGTCAGCCTCAAGCTAAGTCATTGAAAATAATGTCTTTTTAAAATATCAAGACATTTTCAAGACAAAACAACAGCTGAAATTTAAGCTAAATTCAGCAAAAAAAAGATTTCAATCAGGTTTTTTAAGTCAATCTTTTGGGTATTCTTCACATCAAAAAGACGTTGATCAAGTTTTTTAAACGGACCCCAGGCCCTGACAGACTTTAGCTAACCCTGATCGTGTAACCCTGGCCATAGCGGCTCTCGATCAGCAGGCTGCTAGGCAGCTTTTTACGCAAAGCGAGCACTAGATTGTCGATTTTACGAGGGGGCGTGTTGCCTTGCCAAAGACGACGACTAAGCTGAGCCCTCGAAAGATATTGGCCCTGGTGACTGACTAGCAAGTGCAGCAGTTTAAACTCACTTTCGCTCAGGCGCAGGGACTGACCCTCAATCAGGGCTTCGCGCTGTATGGCATTGAGGTTTAATGGCCCCAGGGTGAGCGTCACGGAATGCTGAGTGAGTAAATAAGCGGCCAAAATCTCGGCACTGCGCTTAACATGGGCCAAAGAGCGCGCCAGCAGTTCCTGGTGAGCAAAAGGTTTAATTAAATAATCATCCGCTCCGGCTGCAAAAGCTGACAGACACACCGCCTGCTCCTGATGATGCGAAAGAATGATAATACTGGCTAAGGGCAGATTTTTACGCAGGCGCTGGATTTGCGCCAGATTCTTGAGAGCATCACTGCCTAGCGCAAAAACCACCAGACAGCTCTCTGTGCGATGTTCGGCCTGGGCCTGCTGAAACGTGCGATAGCCCGTAAAACGACGCGGACGCAAACCGGCTTCAGAATAAATATGCACCAGATAAGCCGCTGAAAGTGGGTCGGGATCCCAGATCAAAACGCTGGTCATGCGACAGGTATATCAAAATAAAAACGACTGCCCTTGGGCAAACGTCGTTGCGCCTGAAGCCTCGAACCCAGCAAAGCGAGTAAATCATGACAGATTCTTAAACCCAGACCCGATATCTGATCACTGGTCAGACGCTCCAGTTCTCCTTCACTCAACAGACCTTCATCCAGCACCTCGAGGCGCAGATAACTGCCCTGATCGCTACATTTAAGCGTCACTTCGCCTGGAGTATAGCGCAAAGCGTTATCAACCAGCTGCAGCAGCACGCGCTGCAGCAAATCCAGATGACTGAGGGCCTGCATACCCGTCCCGCCCTTAAGACGCAAACGCATAGCCTGCGCGCTGAACTTATTTTCTATCGACTTAAACAGCGGCCGGATTTCAAAGCGATGAGCTTCAATCTGCTTTAAAGCAAAGCGGTAACGAGACCAGGCCATTAATTCCTGAAACTGAACTTTAAGCCGCTCAGTGCTGTCATAGCGCATTTGCTCATAAGCAGTGGCCTGCGGCTTAAGCCCTTCAAGAGCCTGAACCTGCGCCAGACGCTGAATCTCGCTGCCGAGGCGATTGGTCATCAGCGCCATCAGCTTGTTTTGACTGTCGTTAAATGTCTCCAGTGCATATTGCTGGGCATATAGCTGCAGGCTTTTATCCAGACGTGCGTTAAACTCAACGATATTCAGGGGTTTACGCAGATAGTCACTGGCACCGGCATCCAGCGCCTGCTGTAAATGTTCAGCATCTAACATGGTGCCGGTAAAAATCAGCAGCGGCCCTTTAAAGCCCGTGGCGCGTAAATGACCGATTAACTCAAGTCCTGAGAGCCCAGGCATTTGCCAGTCACTGACCACTACATCAATCGGCGTTTTGCTTAAAATTTTAAGCGCCTGTTCACCGCTGCGAGCTTTAAACAGCACGGCTTGACGCGGCTCCAGCAGAGCCATTAACTGCTCCAGATTGCGGGGCTCGTCATCAACAAGCAGAATATGTGGTGATTTGAGCAATAAGTTCGGCATAAGCTTTTTCATCCACTTCATAAATTGCGCGCTCCAGGGCCTGGCGCCAGGCCTGAATCTCTGGATCGGTCTCACTGTTTAGGGTATTCAGCAAAGCCTGAATCTGGGTCACGGCATAAACTTCATAACGAGACAGAGACGCTGCCAACGGGCGTAAATGCTGAATCTGCTGGGTTGACCAAGCCATTGCTGGGGCTATATCTGTATCTGTAGCAGCCCAAGGCAAACGAATGACAACCCGTGCCCCGGCTGCGCTGTTTTCAAAGGTAATCTGGCCATGATGGGCCTCGACCACCTGCCGACAAAAGTATAGGCCCAAACCGCTTGAACGGGCAGCTTCAGCCTGACTAAAACTGACATGTTTAATAAAAATCTGATCCAGTAATTCTGGCGCAATTCCTGGCCCACTGTCTTCGATCCAGATCATGACGCTGTTGCTCTGCACCTGACTACCCAATTGAATCTGCCCCCCAATCGGGCTCTGCTTAATCGCATTGTCGAGCAGATTTTGCAAAACCCGTTCAAACAGAGCAGTATCCAGCTCTAAACTCAGATCATTAAGCTCATTGCTAAGGATGATCTGTTTACTTTGAGCCCAAGGCTCAAGCTGACCCATGACTTTATCACTCAGCGCGCGAAGATTCTGTTTAACAGGTTTTGGCTTGAGCTCAGCCTGAACTGCCTGATTGACATCCAACATGCCATCAATAATATCTAACATGCCGACACTGACGTCATAGATGCGCTTTTTACCTTCTTCACTTGCCAGATTAGACTGCTGGGGTAAGTTAATTAGCGCATTGAGCGGTGCTTTGAGATCATGCACCAGCATTTGGGTCATTTCTGACTTGTACTGCGCCAGCTTTTGCAACTCATCATGCTGGGCACGGACTTCTTCTGTGCGTTCGCTGACAAGTTCATCCAGATTGTGATTAACTCCTACAAGTTCGGTCTGAAGCGCCTGCGAGGTCAAATAACTGCGCTGCAGGCGCCAGGCTAAAAAACCAGCCTGAGTCAGGCAGAAAAACACAAAGCCATAACGGCCAATATAACCGGTATGGAGAATACTGGCGGCATTGAGAATATCATTGCTCACAACAGTCCCATACACCACGCCGCTTAACAAAAAAGGCCTGACTTCAGGCAGTCCGGCAAGGCGAATCAGCTGGTAAAGATTATAGGTAATAAAAACAAACATGATTAAAAACCAGACATTTGTCAAAGGGCTATATAGACGGCCTGGCAGCAGCAGTGTCGCAATAAATCCCAGGCTAATCCAGGTCACAAATTGAGTAAAGCGCGACGAGACATAATTTGGTGAAAGGGAGTTGGCATACCATAAAAACGCCGGAATCATGCTGTAGAGGGCCAAGCGCGTGATTTTCATCGACCATTCAATCGGCAATTCCATCACCAGATATTCAAAGTTATGAGCATGATAAAACTCACAAAAAAGCGCAGCGGTCAGACAGACCATCCCAAACCACAAAAAAGCTTTGTCTTGGCGAAAGCCGGCATAAATCACCAGATGAAACAAGCCCAAAAACAAAAAAATGCCCAGTAAGAGATTCAGGCTCATCTTTTCACTTAAGCGCAGGGTGTTAATCGCGTCAATTTTGCCGAGCCTGATTGGGCTGACCAAGCCGCTATAGTGCAAAACCTGATTGTCGATCCTGACTTCAATTAACAGCTCACGGGTCTTGACCTGAAAGGGATAAAAATGCGGAACCCGCGACAGGCTATCAGGCTTAAACCCATTTTTGCCCGCCAACTGCCCATTGATGGTGAGCGTGTAGCGATCGCCAGCAATCAGATGACTGTTGAGCTGCAGAATCTGCCCGATGGCTTCCGGAGGCAGTTGAACTCTCAGGCGATACACCCCTTTGCCAAATAAAGGCAGATACCGTCCATAGAATTTCTCCCAGGAATCAGGTACTTGAATCTGACCAGTTTTATTTTCTGGCCCGGTAAATTGCCACAGACCATCTAAGCTGACAGCATGATCTAACTCAGCAAGAGTCAGCACACGGACAGGTATCTCAACCTTCTCTGCTTTAACGTTCTCTGCTTTTGCGACCCCAGCCCAACTAAAGCTTAACCATAACAAAACCACAAGACATAGGTGCATACATGCCTATGTTAGCTGGTTTTAAGCTTTCCTGACAAGCGCAGGAAGCTTTAGCAAATACCCAGACCCAAATATCCTGCGGCGAAGCAGCAGGCCCAAGCTTGATTAAAAACTTCAAACCTGCTGCTTATTGAGCTTAGCTACGGGATGTATTCATAGGCTCCTGGATCCGGACTGCCGTTGCGGTTACGCTGGGTAATATCCTGTAACGGAATATTTCCATTGTTCACACCTGTATTGATCGCAGCCGTTGTAGTTGAACGCAAAGTATAGCCGTCATCAGCATCAAACATCACATTATTAGCACCATCAGGATCTGAGCTGTTTAAAAACGGCGTGCCGCTGGCACCCAGATCCACATTGCCGCCAGCGATTGCAGGCAGAGAGCCTAGCTTATCTTTCCAGAGCAAGATGTTTTGATACGTACTGATACTTGTAAGGCTATCATTGGACAGAAAGCAACGCTGATCGACTTCGGTGGTACAGGCATTATTGGCCAGGGTTACATTGCGCAAAGCAATACTGTTATTGGGAGTAACTCCCAAAAGTAAGAGTTGCGTATAGTAGTTAATCGTATTATTCGCGAGCAAAACATTCGAGAACGACACATTTACGGGCTCTGATTCATTATTGTAAAGATTAAGTCGGATCGTCTCCCCACCGGTATTACTGAGAAAGGCCACCCGATTGAGGCTCAAGGCGCCTTTCATAGCGATGCTGTATAGGGCAGTGCCGCCTCCACCACTATTATTCTTAAAGATCACATTCTGAAGCGAGATATTTCCGTTAGTGACCGAACCCGATACGTTGCCCACAAACATAGCGCCGGTTGATGAGGTCTGATTATTTTCAATCGTGCTGTTGGTAAGCGTCATGCTTGAGTCAAAATAAAGCGCGAGCGCAGCACCATCTAATGCTTTATTGTTTTGGAAGGTCAGATTGTCAGCCGTGATAGCCGTATGCCTCGTAAAGAACCCACCGCCTAAAGAGGAGACGGCGTTATTGGTAAAACGCACATTATTCATTTGAAGCTGAGCATTCTCAGAGGCGATAGCACCTCCCGAGTCACCCTTGTTGTGCTGGAAGAGCAGATTGCGCAATTGGCAGTTGCTGGCATTGTTAATCTGCATGCCATTCTGTTGAGCGCCCCGCACGGTAAAACCATCCAGCGTCACGTTAGCACCACTGACGCTAACCACAGCATTGCTATTGGCTGTGACTGAGGTAAAGGGGGTCACTCCAATATTGTCATCATTATTCAGATCGCCAGAGAGTGTAGTCAGA
>CAJYHH010000374.1 GCA_913773825.1 Candidatus Sericytochromatia bacterium
ATATTCGCGATTCAGTATGATAAGGCTGCAATCTAAGCCCAGCCAGCACATTTGCTAAAGCTGAGTAAAACTCACCCTGCTCCATATAAATCGACCCCAGCATAAAGAGCCCTTGAAAAGAACGCCCATTTAACTTAAGCACTCTTTCAAAAGCCAGACGGGCTTTTTCCATCTGGCCCATTTGCCCAAATAAAATACCGAGATTGAGATGAACATCCGTATTACGTGGATCTAACTGAGCAGCTTTGGTGTAAGCCTGTTCAGCCTTATCTAGATCTCCGGTAACAAAATAAGCGCTACCCAGGTTGAGATAACCATGATATAAACGGTCATCGTATTGGACAGCTTGCTGAAGATGCTGGATCGCAAAATGAGGCCGTTGACGAACCAGCTCAATCATCCCCAGATTACAGTGGGCAGCGGCTGATTGAGGCTGGTGCGTTAGAACTTCTTCAAAAATTTGCTGCGCTACATCAAGGTCTTGATCCCTTAGGGCCTGAATTCCTTCTTGCAGACGAGCCTGAATGTCTTGTGATTCCATACTTATGGCTTAATGGGTTGCCATTGTCTGGTTAAAAGACAGATCGCCAACTTCTTCACCGACCTTCATGGCAGTCGGCTTCTGTTTAAGCGACATTTTGCTCTCGTCTTTTTTCTCTTGAACTTTTTTATTCAGAGCATCGAGCTCTTTATTGAGTTCAGCCATAATCTCTTTAAACTGAGCCATCAACTGATCAACACCAACATAGTCAGGAGTCGGAGACAAATTGAGCTCAGCTTCAAGCTGATCAGCTTTGGCAATTAAAGATGTCACTTTTGCGTTAAGCAAAGCAGCCTGTCGCTGTAAATCAGCCAGATCACCATTAGCCTGAGCAGGCTGGGTACTGGCATTGGTCAAAAGCGCGCTAAGTTGCGTAAACAACTGACCCGCAGCATCAGCGGCATCCCCAGGCTGAGTCTGGCTCTGCTGCTGGGTTTGTTGAGATTGTTGAACCTGCTGGCCAGCATTGGCCTGTTGAGTAGCTTGAGCAATGGCCTGATTGGCTTGGCTCATCTGTAGCAGTCTGGACAAATCGATCATGGGTTAGCCTCCTTAAGAATTAGCAATCAGTTTATCTTGGTACAACACAATACTCTGAGTCTGCTGATCATAGTACAGGGTTACAGCACCTTGCATGGTAGCACCGTTTGGCAGGTTAGCCTGGCCTTGGATCGCAATTTTATTTAGATTGCTCATTAGGCCGAGCTTAAAGATATCGCGATACTTCGCTTTGTTAATCATATCGATGATTAACTCAATAAAGCTGTTTGCAACTTTATATGAAGTACCCGTAGCAGCCGGATCACTGGCCAGTTTGGCCAATGTAGCCGGTGCGTCCCACTCCGTACTCAGTGGCACAATACGAGTCTGCCAGCGGCTTTGGGCCTTAATCGTATTTTCACGCTGAAGCTCAGAGTTGTATTTAACGGCAGCAGCGTTGTTATAACCCGTTGCAATTTTAGAGTTAATAACAGCATCTACATCAGCCAAGTTGGTACCACCGCTGCTACCCGTTGCATCACTATTGGCAGCCGTTAAGCGAATGCCTTCGTTGAAGTTATTCATCCCTAAACCGACATTGTACTGAGCATCAGAAGCCTGGATAGTGATGACATTATGACCTTCCTGCAGGTAATCTTTCAGGTTAATCCGCACACTCATGTTTTTATTAACCGGATTACCAACAACAGTTTCAGTTACGTCTGAGGAAATAACATCCCCCCCAACAGTGTTGATCGGGATTTCACGCCCGTTAATGAAGAAGCGTGGAACCTCATCAGGTGTCGGAGCTGTATTGTGATGGATCCCGGTCAGATCTAAGTCAATAAAGTAGTCTTTTTTGGCATAAGTAGGTCTTCTGACGCCAGTTGCATCAACAACCCAGTTGGCGGCAGGCTCAAGCTGCATAAATTCATCTTTAGTCAGCGTAAAAGTGTTACGCGCCTGGATCAGCTGACGCGGCGAACCAATTGCACCATAACCAACATCAGCTCCGCTATAAAGGGTGTTGTCAACTTGCGGGAACCAGATTGACCCTTGAGTGGGATCTGAAGGGTTGCCTGAGCTGCTCGTCAACAGTTCGGCTTGATACCAATCAGTTGGAACAGCGTTAGACGCGTTGATCTCCATGTCTGAAGGTGGTTTGTAGTCCACAACATTGCGAGTCATTTGCTCTGAACGCAACAGACCTTCATAACGACCAATTTCAAAGTTACCGATCACAGGTGAAGCTTGTTTGGTTTCATTACCGACAATATTGACGCCGTTGACACTGTGAATTTTGTGCAGGCTCTGCACAAACTCACCGTTAAAAGAACCGTTGACGTTACCGGCACTACGGGTTATTTCACTGTTGTTGGTAGCCGGGTTTAAGTCAGTATCCGTCAGGTCATAGTTTTTGCTGGCATCAACACTCTTTGAGCGCTCAATGCCACCGTAAGCATAAACTTTGCCGATACCGTCATCAGCCGTTGTTGCGGTTGTCACGCCACCCGTCAGTTCAACCACGTCTTTGCGGTTAGCGTTGTTAAACTCAACCGTACGTGTTTCAACTTCATAGTGGTTAAAGAAGAGTGAACTGCGAATGGCGCCGCGAGCATTGACTTTGAAGTCAGAACCAACGCCCGCTGCAGTGGTGTTATCCTGATTAGGATTAGTCGTATCGCTGAGATCAACGCGCTGGCGGAAGACCGAACCCATTTCGATATTGGACTGACTCAGATTAACCAGACCACTGGCACTGTTGGCCTGAGTCTGAACAATTAACCCCCCACCCATATTGGTGGTGCCCGCAACGTTGTCACCATGACCGTATTCGTTGATAAAGGACCCGTTATAGGTATAGGTACCGCTCTGGAAGATCAGGTTTTCAACAATCTGTGTGGTGCCGCTAGCCGCACTGGCCGTGTTGTACCAGTTTTGACGAACAGTGCCATCCCCACCAGAGATATCTTGACCTGAGATCCAGGCTTTTTCACGGTTAATAACCGTTGGGTAGTTGGCAGCAGTCCCAGAGCGCTCGTGCTGATAACCTTCGGTGGGATCAAAGCTCTGCCACTTAATACGTTTATCTTTTTCTAAATAAGCCTGGCTATTGGGATTTGCTGGATCGGGCTGATCGCGCAAGCTGACAATTTCACCATCGATCAGATACTCGTCATTACCAGCCTCATCACTGTTGACGGTATAGCCTACAGCATAACTATATTTAATTTCGCGAGGCGCAAAGTTATAGAGATAATTAACCGTTGACCAGAAGCCACCTGTTTTGTAAGAAGTTGAGAACTGAGAAACCTTTTGGTTGCCATAGTAGGGATCAGCAGGTCCACCAAGAATCGCTGATGTGACGCTGTTAAGCGCGTCTAATGAAACATTCGCCTGTGTCGGAGGCGCCGGATCATCTTCAACACGCATCGTGACGTGAAGATCACCGGCTACGTTACCCGCTGCCGTGGTGCGCTCAAGCAGCGTTCTAAACTGAACTTCATTACTGCCGATTGTACGCCCATAACCTGCTACACCGTCATCAGCGAAGTCCTGATTGTCTAATTGATCTTGCAGCATACCTGGCGCACGCCAGATATTGTTGCCGCTATTGCCAGCGGGATTTGTGTAGTTGATTGCCACTTCGTTTTTACTGTCAGCTCTAGAAGCTGTATTGGGTACAATCCCCAAGTCTTCAAAACCATTTTCACCAGCAACACCTTCTAAAAGCGTCGCGCCAGCAGAGCTATCCATCCCGTCTAAACGAACGTCAGCACGCAGAGAGCGATCAGCATCCTGGCCAATTTGCTGTGACATCGAGACATTCAGAATGTCAGCATAAGCTTCCTGCAGTTTTTTCTGAAGGTCGTTCAGACGATTCTGCATCATCGCTTTGTATTTATCGTTAAAAGCCTTTTCCCACTGATAATCGAGTGAGGATCGCATTACAAAGGCAGCTTCAAGTGTTGTCGGCGTAAAGCTGCCGCCGGCAACAGGTTTACTGCCCAGGCGCAACTGGGGAGCTTTGTTGCTTGTTAAGGTCATCACTTGACGACCGACATTAAAGGCAGAAAAACTCATGGATAGCTCTCCTTGAATACGGAACTTTGAATAACAGAACTGAGGCGAGGGGGTAAAACACAGATCTTGACACATGACTTATCGGGAGCAACAGTTTGTTTCCGTCGTCAGCAAAAGGATATTTAACAAATTCAGAAAACAGATTTAACAATCCATCAAATAAATCAAGTGAATAAAAAGGCTCTAAAAGCTGGTGAAGGTCTTGATCTGGACTGTCTCACGGGTATCAATCAAACCAGAATCTAATCAGGTCTCATATAAAACAAAACAGGCCGTTTAAGTTAAACGACCTGTTTTGTTTAGATGCATTAAAGCTTATAAAGTGATTATTGAGCCTTGGTCTTGGGCTGACGTTTAAAGGCAAAGAACGAGCTCAAGAAGATATCTGCCATCCCCCGATTTGTGTTCTTGAACATATCGCGCTGCCCCAGGTAACCGGGCTCAACCATCAGGTTTTGAGTGACGCTGGTTCCGTCTGTACGAATAACCGTACTGCTACCCACAATCTCCTTACTCCGACGATCTTCATACCCTGTACCCAAGTTGAATGGCGAATTCAGGTCATCTTGAACAGCTCTAAACTTAATTCGGATTGAAGAAGTCACCCCACCACCCGTCGCAGCGTTAGCAGAGGAACTGATAAAAATATCGTCGAGCAAACCAATATTAAAAACGTCTCGATATTGTTTGACAAGCTGCGCATTGCTGCCGTCAGCTTTGACACGCATATATTCATAAAGCGTTTTAGTGAGTTCATTGGTCTCACCCATTGTGCTGGCACCCAACGCATCATTTGGATCGTTCTGGTCAACTGTCGCAATTTTTAAACGACCACCAAATACCGGAGCCAAAGCAGCATCTGCACTGAGGTTCAGCACGGTTGTACCAGCCGTGACGCTAAAGGAATAATCATTTTTACGATCATAGTATTTCTCACCACCATGCATGGTGATTTGAACGTTTGAATGACCATCAATGGTGCCATCAATATTGTAGGTCACCTGATCAGGTGTACCGCCATCAGGGACGGAGTTTGAGATCACACGAGGATCCGCTTCACTAATATAATGACCAAAATACTTACTTGCAAAATACCCAGTACGGAAACTCTGCAAATTAAGTGGCGCAGCTCCGTCATAACCACGACCGATCAAACGATTATGTGAGCCAACAAATCGATCAATTTCAGTTGTAACGCTAACATTAGCGCCCGACAGACCATTTTGCACAGCACCGTTAATTCTGACCCGGTTTTTTCGCACATACACTTCGTTGATGTCACCCAGGCCTGTATCTTGCCAGAAACCAACTTCAATATCCCAGTTATCATCATACTTGGTTGGATCCGTTGCATGACGTCCTAAGGGATGAACACGCAGGTTTTCACCATTTGGGCCTGTCGCTGCAGCAGGAGTAGGAGGAGAGCCCAAAGAGGGATCCATTTGACCTGCAATGGCGCCACCATAACCTTGGCGACCGGCACGACCGTCTACACCTGCCAGATAAGGCTTGTAGCGGCGTGTATTCGCCATACCGTTTAAGACTTGATTGGGTGTTTCAAACGAACCAAACAGGCTACTGACCGCTGAACCCAACACGCCTTTTTTGGCGGTCTGTTCATAGTCAAAGGCAAAGAGTTTACGTTCATCTTCAATAAAGTCATAACCTTCAGCTTTTAAGCTTGAAGATCTAATTTTAGATGAAGTAACAAAGCCTGTTTCATCCTGGTCATGCAGCAATAAGTCCCACATCAACGCTTCGTTGAGGGACTGCTGATAACCCGCCAGCATAAAGTTCAGTACAGCCGCAGGAATAGCCGCTAAGAAGCCGTCAACTTCAACTCGACCAGCAATCCCGAACACCGTTTTATTCAGGACTTTCATCAACTCTTTACCCGTCAGCGCCATCAAGCGCAGCACGTCCATATTGGCGGCTTCTTCGTTTTGATGGGTTGAAGTCCAATAAGAGTACTCAAGATTATTAAGCTGGAACTGAGACAAAAACGCGGCGGCAGAGAAAAACGCGCCGGTGTCCATTTCACGGGCTTCTGCCGCACTAAAACTATGTCGGCGATCGCCATCAAAAATGCCTTCATCGTTAAGGCTATAGTTATTAATCGTATAGTCGTTTAGACCGATCAGACCTACAGCTGACTCAATAATACTGGCAACATTGACAAGACCTAAGAGATCAGGCATTTTATCGAGGCTGTTATAAGCCGTTTTTTCGGTAAAGTGGTACTCACCGCGCATCCCGTAGCTATCCATGGCGTAACCGCCGCTGGTGGCATAAGAATACGCTGACAGACTATCAATCACCTCATGTTTCATGCCGTCGAGATATTCATACAGCAGATGGGTCATGATGTCATAAGAAGTGGAACCATAAACCGTCATTGGGATATTCAGGAAGAAGACCCCAGCTGGCGGAATCGGAATCGGAATGGGGATATTGGCGTCAAAGTGGAAGCCCGCCAGGCCTACGTTGGGGAAGAGACTCATCTCTTGAACGTTGCCACCGCCTAAACCAGCCAGTACCCCTAACGAGGCTTTCATAATGTCAAAGGCAGGTCCAGCTGAATTACCACTATGTGGCGCCACGTCTTCACCCGAGTTGTCCATGAGTTCTTCAACGCGGCCAATTGTACCCACTGCGGAAGTATGGCCCCAATAAATCCCGCCGATACCTACACCCGCACCCGTACCAGGGAAGCTATAAGTTACGGGACTACCATCAAGGTCAGGTCCCAGACCCAGGGAGTCAGCACCACCGCCAACCTGGAAAAACGGACCGCCCAGAATGGTATTTGAGACGTCATCAATACGGCCTAGGCCACCCAGACTTGCCGCGGTTTGCCAGGCAAAACCTTCAATTGGCGGCGACAGGGTCACAATTCGGGTACCGATACCTGTACCACTGGCGTCATACCACCAGCCTGGTAACACCATCAAGTGGACAGAGATGGTTGAGGCGTCGTATTTAACAGGTGCAATATCAGTGGTACCTGCCACCGTACTTTCAGTACCCTGATCGTAACCTGCAGCATAATCCCATTGACGGCCAACAAAGAGCTTACTGATCTCAGCGACGGTATTGGCATAGCCTGGATTTGTATGCGTTGTATCGTCGAGATCTTCAACGCCATTTGCATTGTTAATATTTGGCTGACCGTCAGGATTACTTTCAGCCGCGCCAACGGGAATCGGCGTATAGAGATTGCTGCCACCAACGGGCTGACGTGTTCCAGCCGGTGTGGGAGCGGGCGTTGGGGTTGGAACAGGAGGCGGCAAAGTACCTGAAAAAGCCGCAGAGCCAGAGTCCCCACCTGGAATTGATGTCGGGTCTGCAGCCAGCGCCAGACGCTGATAAATCAGGTTATAAACAGAATTGGCGTCAGTATCTGAGGGGGTATTAAATTCAACACCCACACCGTAAACAGGATTTGGATCCAAACCAGGGTGTGAAAGTTTAAAACCACCGCCACCGTCAGGTTCATAATAATAGCCATAAGGCATCATGCCGCCAATATTATTACCAGATGTTGGCGTACCAGCAGGCAAAGGCGGAGGTGCGCCAGGGGGCATGGGACCACCTGATCCGCCTACTTGGTCCAGAGCCGTAAAGACCTGGTCCATCACTTCCTCATAAGTCAATTTACCGCCAATTTTGGCGTTACCATTGGCATAGGCACGATAAGCAGCTTCAATCTGAGCTTCACGCTTCTGTAAGGCACGTGCTTCCATCCAGCTATCAATAAAACCAGCTTGATAGGGTGGCCCCCCGCCAGAACTGACGTCCTGTTGGGTGATATTAATACCAGGGGGACCAACAAGCATAGGATTTAAAGTGATGCCACCAATGGCACCAGCACCGTTATCTCCATACGAACCACCGGATGTAAACAAAGCTTGAGTCGGAATCGCAACCGGATCATAAAATTTAGTCCCAGCATCCAGAGCGTAAAAACCACCGCCAATATCTTTAAAAGCTGTTGCAGGAACTTTATGGGTCGTAACAAGAGTACCTTTTTGAGTCAGCGTAAACTTGCCTGTACCCGTTGCATTAGTCTGAACAAAGGTTGGCAAGAGAGCGAAAATCGTCGCGTTTTCGCTGGTCATCGTTGGCGGGATTTCAATATAGTAGTTGTCTTCGGAAGTATTGGTATCATAGGCCAAAAAGTTTTGAGTGGTGGTTGAAGGCGGGATATTCATCTCGCGTTCGATTTCCTGCCACCAGGAACCCGAAGGGCTGCCTAAACCATAAATTTGCTCACCGCCAGGCAAAGCATCTACTTTCCAAAGATTATAATAGTTGGAACCGTCCATACTATTATTTTCGCCATTGACATTGTAGCCACCATCATTTGGCGCATCACTACCCGCCGGCCCTGGGCCCGGATTATATTTGACAACTTCTCCATCACCATCTAGGTCATCAAGCGGATATTTAGCGTTGATATAGCGGCGTAAATCATCATAAGCATTGCCACTGCTATATTTAGCAGTGCCTGAAAACCAAGCCGGATGGATAAAGTCATCCGGTGGAAGCTCAGTTGAAGTGGGCGGCGGTGGACCTTTGACCGTCCCGCCTGAATAAAACTCTAAGGGGTTATCAGCGCTAATATCATTCTGATCACGGTTAGCTTCAGGTGCCCAGGCTTCTCCTGGGCGCACTGGCGCATAAATCGCATTTTCTAGAACTTTATTATAAGAACGATTGAGTTTTTTCTTCAGTGCTTCAGCGCGCAGCAGCAGAATCGCACGATATTCAGCGTACCAGGTTTCAGCAAACTGATTCTGAGCATCCTGGTCATAGACTTTTTGATACTCACTTGAGGTGAGCTGGAACATGTTACGGGAGCGATCAGCTAAGCGGATAAAGTTACCATCGGGGTTGGCATAGTTTGACAGAACAGATTGCAGCCCCTGCCCGATATCTTTCTGACCTCCGCTGAGGAAGTCTCTGAACTGATCACCGGCTGATCCAAGTGTTCCGATTGACATGGCCCGTCACTCCTTAAAAACTCTCTGCGCTTATGTCTTTGCTTATGAATGATAGAAAGCGCTAAAGCGATCGATCACAATTTGAATCCGACCACCCAGATCAACACGATCCGCGCTGGCAGGCACAAAGTTAAGCCGAATACTGGCCTGAATCTGAGTGCCTGTATTAATACTTGAAGTTGAAGCAATCTGGACATCTGACAAGAAACTGTTGGCATCAGACAGACGAAAGACATCTCGCAGCAGATTGCGCTGATCTAATTCAAAGATAGTGTCATAGAGAACCCGCTGGAACTCGTTTTTGACGTTACCCCTGTTATTAAACTGATAATAGGGATCTGTTTCAGTCGGGCCGTAACCAAAAGTTACACCGCCATCCCATTTTTCATCGTTCATGTTGCCGCTTTGGGTCTGGCCTTCAATTGCATCGTCACCAATTGTGCGGTTAAGATAGCCAATATTTTGGGCATTAAAGCGACCTGTTGCGTCAGTAACATCCGTAAACTTATAAGCATTTTTATGCGCCACAAAACCGCCTCCGGTTTCGTTATAAACAACATTATCTGCCCGATGAGAAATAACCAGATTATCGATCACGGCCTCAGGCAAACCATCCTGAGGAAAAGACTGCTGAATGGTTCCTGTACCCGCCACGCGCAGAATATCTGAGGTATTGCCAGTCGCCGGATCAACTCCGCGAAACATCGCGTCAATACTGGTGTCTGGCGAGACTTTTAAAGGCTTGGAATTAGCAGAAGAATTAGTACGAGATTCATAAGTCGGAATTCCGCGATAAGCAACCCCGGCAATCCCGTTGGCTGCAGCTGTCACACCAGCCGCAGCACCTGCCCCAGTCCCAGCAAAACCAGTAAAGAAGTTATAGGCCATACGGCCTGCGCCAGCATCTTCAACATCAGAGGTATAACCCTGCGCAGACTGACGAGGCCCTAATGCTGGATCCGTGTTCCAGACCTCACGGGTTGTGCTCATGGCTTTATCCAGATCACGGGTCAAAGCAGCCGTTAGGTCAGTAATCATCTGCTGCATACGAGCGCGCAGCAAGGCCTGATACTCAAACAAAAACGTCGTGTTATTGTCGTTTTCCTGATCCTGCTGCATAAAACGGTTAATGTGACCTGGTGTATAGTCAACATAACCAGAAGACGTTCCGACTGCGTTGTTGTACTTACTAATATTGCCAGAAATATCAAGCAGCTTGGACTGGGCTGCGTCCCGCTGATACTGGCCCAGCATAGTATCGCTACCTAATCCGAAGGTAAATGCCATATCAGCTTTCCGTCCTTATTTAAATAAATCTTATTAAGAGTGATAGAAGGCAGTCATTTTATCTAAGCTAATCGTCAGGCTACCCCCTTCTTGAGTCCCTTGATAGCTAAGGTTAAAGCTGGCTTGCAGCTGAGAACCAGTCGGCAAACTAGAGCTTGCCGCAACCACAAGGTTTTTAAACAGGCCCGAACTCAAGACAGGTTTAAACTCGATACTTGAAACAGCATCAAACAAAACTTTTTCAAATAAGTTTTTAGCACGCACGCTAGTAGCCGCAGCGCCCAGCGGGCCGTTAAAACTGTCATCCAGACGATTGTCGACTGTTGCGGTCTGAGCATTTGTATTGGCATACAGAAAGGTGGGGTTGCCAG
>CAJYHH010000375.1 GCA_913773825.1 Candidatus Sericytochromatia bacterium
AGAGCCAGCTTACGAGAAGCTTCCATTTCAGCCTCAGCTTTGATTAGACGGGCTCGTTTTTCGCGCACAGCTTCAGCTTCCCGTGCCATCGCCCGCTGCATAGCAGAAGGGATCTCAACATCTTTCATCTCAACCATTTCGACTTTGATGCCCCAGGGATCAGTCACCTCATCGACAAGCTTGCATAAAGTTGAGTTGATGCCATCACGCTCTTTGAGCACTTCATCAAGCATATGCTGGCCAATAATATTGCGCAGTGCTGTAAGCGCAGCCTGATAAACAGCTTGCTTATAATCTGCAACCGCAATAATGGCTTTGGCTGGGTCTGTTACTTTAAACCAAAGCACTGCGTTAACTTTAATCGTAACGCTATCTTTGGTAATGGTTTCTTGCTGCTCGATATCAACTGTTTCTGTACGAATATCTAATATCCGCTGCCATTCAAAAGCCGGAATATTCCAGTACAATCCAGGGCCTTTAACAGATGTAAACCGTCCAAGCCGAAACACAACCGCGCGCTCGTATTCCTGCGCGACGCGTAAACCAGATAAAACAAGTGCAACAGCAAAGAACGCATACACAACAGGGAATGCCATAAAAGTTTCCATTTTTTCACTGTCTGGGCCCGCTAAAGCGAGTCCCCTCCTTTTAGTAAGGCTTACCACTAGCCCTATTCTAGGCATGGCAATTTAAAATGACAATGATTGTTTTCAGGAATTAACCAATATTTCAAGGGTTTTTCAGCGGATTTAACAAAATAAACAAAACACAAAACCCTAGACAAGAAACACCATAATTAGGCTTACGGCCCTAAAGCACGGCTATGACGATTAAGAATATCTATGATGGTTTATGAACTTAATTAATTTCTGCTCAGAAAAGATTATGAACTCAAAAACAGCATTTAAGCAGCCATTGTCAGACAAAGCACAAGGGCTCGGATTTAAATTTAAATCCAAGCCCTTGTCTTAAAATATTGTGAAAAGGCAGCTAGCGTTTAACCATCTGCATGAATAGCGTCGTTGGAGACCATATGCACTTTAAACGTATCGACGTTTACAGCCCATAATTCTTTGGGTTCAGTTGCTTTGTATTGCTGCATATAGTCAGACGTAAACAACAAATAGCGATCATCTGCACTCCAGCGAGGTTGGCCTATTCTACCTGCTTTTAGGCGGGTCAACTGCTGGGGATTAGAACCATCGATATCCATCGTCCAGATTTCAGGCTGACCGCTAACGCTTGATACATAAGCAATTCGGCGTCCACTATGTGAAACAGCAGGGCCATAATTGTCACCTTCACGAGTCAGCTGCTGACGGGTGCCGCCCTGCTGATCGAGAATATAAATCTGGCGTTGATTAGGAGTAAAACGGAAGCTCGAGTTAAAGTCTACACCAAATGCAGTGGTGACAATGCGCTCACCATTAGCAGCCCAAACCGGGCCGGCATCAAAGTGCTGAAAAGCCGAAGCGCGGGTCAACACGCCGCTTAAACTTTTCTGGGTACCGTAACGCTGGTTATAGACAAACATACGGTCTTGCAACATAAACAAAAACTGATTGCCATCGTTTGACCAGTCGAGATGATAGATTCGACCAACATCCAGAACGGTCGTCATCTTGCGTGGCATGGTGCCATCAGCACGCATAACCCAGACCCCATCGTCATTCAGCGAAACTTTTGAAGAGGATTCAAAGGCAATATAGCCAATCTGGCTTTTATCTTTGGACCAGACAGGGTAAGTCCGGTAAAGATTACGCGCCTGTTTTTCGGTCAGACTGGTCTGATTTTGACCGTAAAGATCTGAAGTCCAAACATCATAGTTACGTTCAAACACCACTTTGGGATGGCTTGTAGAATTGACGTTGTCGGTATAGAGCTCTACATACTTTGTGCCATAAGGTTCAACATGAATGGGGCGTTTGATTGGCTGATGAGTCGGGTGGCTAACTTCGAGCTTAAGCCATTTGGTTGGCAGTCCGCGAATTTCAAAATAACCGTTGGCATCCGTTTTGACGTTAGTGGAGTACTCAGGTATTGAGACCGTCGCATTGGCCAAAGGGCCGTTGTAATAAAGCGACTTGACGTGCCCACGGACGTCACTGTAGTCCCCGGTCTGTTTGATCGGAGTGAAGCCGGACAGCAACATGACGGCTGCTAGTCCCAAAACATATTTGAACATGGATTTCCTCTTCGGATTCACGGGTACAGTAGTCCTTTTGATACTATAACGCAAGCAGACGCCACATTCCAGTTTCTGGATCACGAAGAAGGGCCCGCAGACTACAAGACCTATAGCTATCCAGCTATTTTAAATGAACCTAAACAAACCACTTTAAACGGCAGGCTTAAGCTTCTGATTTCGTGAGAGATAATCATAGATCCCGTCCCGAATCGCTTTTGCAACACGGCGCTGATATTCAGGATTGGATAACAAAGATTCTTCATCAGGACTAGAAAGAAAACCAATTTCAAGTAGCACGGATGGCATCTTAGTGTGACGTGTCACATAAAGACCACGTAGACGAACCCGACGATCCTGAGCACCCAGTTCAGTCACCAAATAACGATGTAATGTATCAGCAAGTTGCTTACTCTGAGGGGTGGTATAGTAAGTTTCAATTCCACGAACATGGGTATTATTTGGCGGCATCGAATTACAGTGAATGCTGACAAAAAGATCGGCATTACGTAAATTAGCAACATTGACGCGCGGTAATAACAAGACCTCAAGATCTTCCTGACGTGTCAGCAAAGTCTGGATACTATCGTTTTCAAGATAGCGTGAAAGATACTGAGAAACAGCTAGAGTCACGTCTTTTTCTTTGTTTTTACGAACACCCAATGCTCCAGGGTCATTGCCTCCATGACCTGGGTCAATCACAACTAAAGGACGCCCACGCAGTGGCGGAGACGAAGTCTGGACTGGGTCGGGAATAATCGGCCGACGATTTTGGAGCACAATTTCAAGATAGTTTCCATTCCAGTTAAACTGGTACTGGGCTTCACCCTGCAGATCTAATACTACACGGACATCAGTCTGCGTCTCAGGCTGAGTAGGGTTTAAACGCACACTGCGGATATTCTGGCTATTTGTCAGCTTACGCTCCAGAGCCAGGCTTCCCATATTTGTCCCCATTGTGTCGATTACTAAGCGATGAGGATTACCAAGTGGATAGACTTGAAAATCAAAGGCTTTGTCAGCAAACAGGCGAACACGAGTAGTCTGACTACCTAGTTCATCAATCTGCAAATCAGTAAATTTAGCCTGATTTCGATCTGTGGCTTTAACAAGTAATTGCAGCGTACAGAACTGATCTTGACAAAAAGGAACAATTTCTACATCATTGCGTTTTAGACGCAAGCGCAATTGCACACCTTTTGTTTCTTGACTAAGTGTGACACTTTCAATCAGCGAAGACTGCAGCTTAAGCTGAGGGCCATCAAGTTTTGTCGTAAAGTCATAAAGACTAAGCAGATATTCTGTTTTATCTTTATTGAGCTGGCGCACTTCAGGAAAAATCGGTGAACTGGCTTCCAGCACCAAATTCTGACCAGCTAACCGCACATCCAAAAGTTCGCCTTTGCCAGAAAGCGTTTGTTGTGGCATCGGTGTATTTTGAGCAGGTTCTATACGAGTTTCAAACCCACCTTCAACCCGGCGGGTGCGGACGGCGATTTCAAGTGGGCGCAAGAGGTCCAGAACCATTCGGACAGTGGGGGGTTGATTCTGAAATTGGCTGACGCGAATTTTTTCAATTGAGCCTGCAGCAGCAAGCTCCTGACGTACGGGCGGAAAAATAGAATTAGGTAAATCAAGAACGATTTTTCCGGGCTGCTGATCAACCAGATACTGAATCTTAGGCGTTACAGGCTCAGAAGACAACACCGTCAGGACTAGCTGACGTGAATCAAAACTGATGTTTTTGATTGTGCTGGGCAGCGCTTCCTGGGCGG
>CAJYHH010000376.1 GCA_913773825.1 Candidatus Sericytochromatia bacterium
TCTGGAGCACACTCGATACCGACACGTTGCATAACGAAGGCAAAATTGTGCTGCGCTACAAAGATCAGCTGGTAACCCAGTTGGGGCATAAAGCAGACTGGATTGAAATTTGTGGTCAGCGGGTGCCGGCTGTGAACACGGCTTTATTTGCCTCTGAACTAGGCAATCAGCTCTGTCTGGATCATCCTGACGCGCCTTTTTCGGCGTGTTATTCAGATTTTGACGGCCGCCGCAAGTTTAGCCTGCGCTCCATTGGCGAAAACGATGTTGCGGCAGTGGCGGCTCATTTTGGAGGCGGTGGCCACCGTAATGCCTCAGGTTTTGCGATTCCAAGCAGTGGTCATCCAGACGTCAAGTTTGTTCAGGACTTACAGGACGTAGCTGAGGCTAATTGATCCTGACTAAGGCTGTTTGCTATAGCCTTAATTTGGGTCTGTTGAACCTAATCCAACTGAATAAATTCCCCACCACGACGTTTGGCTTCTTGTTGAAGGGTCTGGGTGGGGACTTCAAAACTGCGCAGATTTAAAATCACGTGTAGAGGCTGTTTGAGGTAAGGGCTGGCTTCATCAAGTGCCCAAAGCAGACTGTCCCAAATCAGAGCATGGGGATTGGCAAAGACGCCACCGCCAATCGCGGTCAGCACAACCTTCGTTTTGCCCGCATCCGCTGCCGCTAACAAAGTGCCCAGATAAGCCGCACGCAAAAGCTGGCGCTGAATAGTCAGCCAGGGCTCTACTTGGGTATTGGTATGACTATAGCTACCGCCAGCCAGGGTCGAAGTCAGCACTTGATCTACCTGGGTCTGGTAACCCACTATGGGTAAATCACGATGTAGGCCAATCCGGATTTGATCAAAATGATCTGTCAGTTTTTGGCTCAGTTGTTCAGGTTGAGTAATATTTTGGCTGACCAGATAGCCGCTCTGCATCTTACCGATTGAAGCAGGCAACACCTCTGCTAAAAAATTAAGCTGCTGCTGCTCAGACTGAATAAAGGCTTTGCCGTCTGGGCCAGGCGCTGCGTAGTGGCGCAGGAGTGCGCCGCTGAAAGCCGGTAAAACCCCCAGTGGGCCTTGGGTGCGATCGCTAAAATAGGCGCTGACGGGCACAATTTCTGCTGAAGGGGCTTCTAAACCATTAAATTGTGAAGCCAGCTGAAAG
>CAJYHH010000377.1 GCA_913773825.1 Candidatus Sericytochromatia bacterium
TGCCCGTCCCCAATGATGCGTAGCCTTCCTTGGGCGTGGGCATTCAGTACACGCGGCAGAATCACCGTGTCACCGGCCCCAACAATCGCTCTGGGGCGTAATAAAATCGTCTTCAGTCCTTGGGCAGCAGCTTCCAGCACAGCCTGATCAGCCAGATATTTGGTTTCGGCATAGTGATGAATAAAATGCTGGGGCAAAGGCTCGTCTTCACGGACGTTAAGCCGACTGCGGGTCCCGTCCACATAGACTGACGGCGACGACATCTGAATCAGTCTGGGCACTGAATGTTTAAAGCAGGCTCTGATCATGTTTTGCGTACTTAAAACATTTGCGCGATAAAAATCAGCATAAGCTCCCCAAGGCGAAGCTAAACCCGCCAGGTGAATCACCACATCTTGGGTAGATGCCAGACTTTCAGCAAAGGCTGAATCGCAGATATCACCGGCTTTAAAGGCGATTCCCAATTGTTGAATACGCTGACCGATCTCTGGGTTGCGACCCGTTGCCAGTACCTCGTGGCCCGCTGTTTGCAGATGTTGAATCAGTCTAAAACCAACAAAACCGGTAGCGCCTGTCACAAGAATTTTCATCATCAGATCCTGAAGTGTGGCCAATTTGACTGGGTTTTTACACCGGGCGGATTGTAGCTCGGGCTATTTCAGTTTAAAATAAAGATAGATGTCTGTTAATCAAGGATCTGCCGATATGAAAAAAACATTGCTCTTACTTGCCTCAATCTCGCTCCTGGCAGCCTGTAACCGGGTTCCAACCGGTATTATCAGCATCGCCGCCGGCAGTGAAGCCGCTCCCCGGTCTGGTGATGGTGTTGCTGGCGCCCGTGCAGAACGTGATCTGCGCCGCCTCGAAGACATCGATAAAAGCATCCAGGCCAGCCTGACCCGTCTGGACGCGGCTCTCGATCCCAACAACACGACCCCAGCCAACCTTGACAAACTGGTTCAGGGTGATATCACGGATCCCTCACTGCTAAGCAATCGCAGCCTTCGTCAGCAGGCCCAGATTGACGCCAAATTTGACGAAAAAAACCAGGCCCTGATTGACAACTCCCTCAGCGGCAATTTGGATCAACTCGACACCAGCAAACAGCCTGATGCCGCTGATGCACCAACTCGTCAACAGCGTTTGCTCAACCAGATTGACAATAAACTTGACGAAAAAACGGAAGGGGTTTTAGCCAGCCCTGATTCCAGCTCAGATAAAAGCAGCGCTGAATCAAAGCCTGCAGCTCCCGAAAAAGCAGAAAAAGCTGAATCAGCTCCGGCTGAGACAGCTCCAGAACCAGAAAACAAGCCTAGCCTCTAAAATATGAGACTGATTCTGGCTTCGGGTTCTCCACGCCGCAAAGAGCTCCTAGCTACTTTGCGGCCTGATTTTGAAATTATTGTCAGCGATATTGAAGAAACCTTTAATCACCAATTGCCAGGTGTCGGTGAACAAGTCGCGGAACTCGCAGCCCGTAAAGGCAGTGCTGTTGCCAGTAGTCTCAACGATGAATGTATTGTCCTGGCTGCTGACACGATTGTCTATCACAACGGTCAGATGCTGGGTAAACCGGCTGATGAGCAGGATGCTTTTAACATGCTTAGCGGTCTGAGCAATAACTGGCATGAAGTCATTACGGGTGTTGCGCTGATTAAAACCGCTGCTAATCAGGATCAGAGTACAGGTAGCCTACAGCAAGGTTATTGCATAAGCCGCGTCAAAATGCGTGAGATTTTACCAGAAGAAATCCAGAGCTATATTGCCAGCGGTGAACCGATGGACAAAGCCGGTGCGTATGCGATCCAGGGCGGAGCAGGGCCTTTTGTCGAGCAAATCGAAGGGCCTTATGAAAATATTGTCGGCCTGCCGCTTGAGCTGGTGCGTGAGATGTTAACTGACGCTGGGGCGCTTTAGTCTTTAATCGCTAAATAGCCTGCAAAGCAATAATTGCGATAAACCAGCTCCACGCTGTTAAAACCCACTTCAAGCAAGAGCTGGCGATTGCCTTCAAGCGATAAGGGCATTGAAATACCTCTGAGCGAGACCGCTTTGTTTAAAATAGCCTCAGCGCTTAAGCCCTGCTCGGTTTTAAAGTCATAATAAAGCTGGGTCAGCATATCTTGTAAGCGGGCATTTTCAGCAATTGTTTTTTCATAAAGAATAAACGCCCCACCGGGTCGCAAGGCGTCATAGATGCGCTGGACGAGTCGCTTGCGTTCACTTAAAGGAATAAACTGCAGGGTATAATAAGAAATCACAAGCGTAGCGGCTTCAAAGCTGTAATCTACTGCATTGGCAATACTGGCGCTAAAGCGAGCATCTGCAGCCAGATTACGCTCAGCAGCCTCAATCATTACAGGCTCAACATCTAATCCAAAATAGCTCAGGCTGCGCTCAGGTGTGCGGGCTAAGACCGCTTTGGCTAATTGGCCGGTTGAGACCCCAATTTCATAAGCGCGAGCATCCGCGTGTAAAAAGAAGCGTGAGAGCGTGGCAATATACTCTCGCTGCTCCTGGCAATTGGGGATCGACTGCAGAATATGCGCATCAAAATTATCGATGGCGTCTGCAAAGCTCCAGGTTTCGTGCTGTAATTGAATTTCGCTGCCTACATCCATAAGCTTCAAGATAACACAGGCCCTGCGCTCAATTGTGCTAAAAGGCTTAGATCACCCTGCTTACCTCCATCACCCTGATTACCCCGAGCAAGCTAGCTCACTTCAATCACCTGAGGGAAACCATCAAGTAGGCTGACTAAAACGGCATCAAGTGCAGCCGCAGCTCTAACGCGAGGGTCAAGTCTGAGCGCTGTTTGTAAAGCAGATTGTGCCTGTTGCAGAGCCCCAGCTGCCTGACTGGCCTGAGCAAGCTGAAACCAGCCTCTGGCGTTATCTGGGCTAAGCGTCACGCCCTGTAAATGAGCCAGACGCGCGTGTTCAAATTGCTGCAGCTGACTCCAGGTTTCACCCAGGTCATGCCAGTGTTCAGCGCTGTCAGGCTCAAGTTCCTGGCAGTGCTGAAAGGCCTCTAAAGCTTGTTCGGGCTGATTAAGCTCCAGACAAATATGCCCCAGTCGGCTCCAGGCTTCTGTGCGTTGCGGTGAGACAGCAGTGGCGCTTAAAAAAGTTTCGCGAGCGTTTTTTAACTGCTCACAGTCACCTTGCGCCAGACCCAGACTCAACCAAGCGTCATAACTACCTGGTGCTAGCCTGACAGCTTCGCTAAAAACTTCACAGGCGCTGCCATAGTCTTCACTAGCGGCATAGAGAATCCCCAACTCAAGTAAGAGCTGGGGCAGCTGGTCTTTATCTGGCTCAATCGCCAGGGCTTGTTCAAAACAGCGAATGGCTTCGCTTAAATCATGATGATCGCTATGCAGCCAGGCTAATTGAATCCAGGCCAAACTAAGCCCAGGATCAGCTATCAGGGCGGCTTCAAACGCCAGAACGGCTTTATCGATTTGCTGTAGAGCTAACAGGGATTGACCGAGGTTATAAGCGATTTCAGCCTGATCAGGCGCCAGATGATGGGCCCGGCGATAACAGGGTACAGCTTCAAGATGCTGCTCTTGTTCAGCATAAAGAATGCCTAACTGCTGCCAGGCCTGCCAATATTCAGAGTTAAGCACCACACAGTGGCGGTAAGCCTGAATCGCAGCAGGGATATCATTTAGAGCTTCCTGGCATTGTCCAATTCGAAACCAGAGTTCCGGCTGTTCAGGATAAGCTTCGACGAGTTGACTAAAGCACGCTAAGGCCTGAGAATAAAGGTTTTCACTAAGATAGAGGAAGGCCTGATCGAGCGTCTGCATAGGGGACCTCCGGATGTTGTCCTCATGATATCATTTGCAGCTGCAGGCTGAGAGTCCTGACAGTGTGATTTGGCAAGGGTTTGCTCTAGCTTTCAGGCATCACAAGCTGAAAATACATCTGATCTACCCCCCAGGAAAACGGCACGCGTTGATTACCCGTTACTTTTAAACGAGGATGAGGAATAGTGCGGTGAGTAGAAATCACCCGTGCACCGGGCTTTAGATCATTTAAACGCGTCACTAAATGCGCCATCGTTTCAGCGTCATAACAATTTGCTGTGATATAGACAATGCTGGCTTCACTGAGATCCGTATGAAAAATATTCTGTTCTAAAAATGTCACGTTTTGCAGGCCAAATTCTTGAGTCACCGCCTGAGCATGATGAACAAAACTGGGTAGCAGATCGACACCAACCGCTTTTATCCCGTAAATCAGCTGTGCAAAAAACACGTTACGGCCTGTGCCGCAGCCCAGATCATAAAACACATCGTTTGAACCGGCATTGACAGCTTTTAAGGCAGAACGAATCCCAAACCAGGTGGTTTCGCCGTAAGTCAGGCGGTAGAGGGTTTC
>CAJYHH010000378.1 GCA_913773825.1 Candidatus Sericytochromatia bacterium
AGCGAAAATGACCCAGCGCAGAGACAAAACTGAGTGCCAGAGCTCGCTTGCCATGGTTTTGAGGGCGCTGCTGAATCTCACTTAGGCGGGCAAAGTGAGAGTTGAGCAGGCTTTCTTCGCTGCGCAGCTGTAAAAAGTCATAAAATAGCTGGGATTGACGTGAGCTGAGATAAGGCAGCATGGAACTGCGGGGTAAAACTTTATACAGCGCCTGGCTAAATTCGCGCGCAAAAGCTTCAGGCTGATCCGGCAGTGCTGGGGATGATACCCCTTCATCTGACCACTGATCAGCACTTGTTTCATAAAGAGCAGCTGTCAGCTTGTGTTCATCTAAATCAATCCGTCGGACGTGATAATAGACCTGAGTCAGCCAAAAAGCAGGTTTTAAGCTGTCATCAGCGCGCAATAGACCCGCTTCTTGCCCCGCATCCATCTGGCTTTTGCGTAAGCTAACGGCGGCTGGCAATAAGCCATATTTTTTTGAAAAATAAAAGCTAAATCTCAGTTGCCAGGCCTGAGTATATTCATTTTCAGCTTGTAAAGCTTCAGGCTGGTTGACGCGATTTAATTGCCAGGGGCGATGGCCTAATAGCGCGTCAATACGGCGAATCTGGTCATGCAGACGCCAGATCGGAGCCTGAAAATCCAGGAGCCAGCGCTCAGGGGCCGGTACAGCCTGTTGGAGCCAGATTAAATCTGCTGGTCGGCTAAAGACAATGGCGCGCTCTTGTTTAGTCTGTTTGGGATTTGTCGCATTTTTAGCATGCTGGCCGAGCTGTTGATACAAGCTGACAAAGCGCGCCTGGCCTTGTGGCGTTAAGGGTTTTTCAAGCGCGACTAAAGCCAGTCCCGCTGGTATGTTAGTTAAAGCATCTGGGCCTTTATCAAGATCGGTCAAAACTAACTCAGCCCTTAATTTGGCTGCGCGGGTCTGCTGAATCAGCTGACTGAGCTGGCTATAATCAGCAGCAAGCTGTTTGATGGGTAAAACATAGCGCAGGCTGCCAACGCTTAGCAATTGACGAATGCGCGGTAAATCCGTTTTGAGCTGTTTGGCTGTGGGTAAGGTGTCATAGCGGATGACACCCAGCTCAGCTGGATTTTTAAACGATTTAAGCCGCTCTGATGCTGATGCTGTCAGAATAGCTGGATTGGTTGGATGGGCTGTCACAGCTTGGGCAAAAGCTTGGGCAAAAGCTTGGGCAAAAGCTGGGTTAATTGCGCTG
>CAJYHH010000379.1 GCA_913773825.1 Candidatus Sericytochromatia bacterium
GGCCCCATCAGCTGAACCCACCGCTCAAGCAAGCCCAGCAAGTTCCCCACGCCCGTCAAACCCAGGCGATCCAGTCAGTCCAGCAAGCGACAATAACATCCTTGAAATGGGCAAACAGGCTTATGAACGCGGTGAATACGTCAATGCCGTTGAGATTCTGTTAAATGTCTTGCGTCAGGGAGAGTCAGCTGAGACGTATCATTATCTCGGCTTAGCCTATTACAGTCTTCAGACTTACAGCCTGGCCATTGACGCCTTTGAAGCTGCCAGGGCACTGTATGGTGAAGACCCGCCTGGTTTGCTGTATTCATTGGCAATGTCTTATTATTATGCCAATCAGATCGAGTTGTCCCAGGAATTTCTCAATCAGGTCCTGAATCATCCGTCTGCAACCCAAGAATTGCGCGCTTTGTCAGAAGAACAACTGCTCTTAAGCTTACGTAATCAGTCTAGCGCTTATCTGACTGCTCAAACGGCTTATCAGAACGGTGACTTTGCAACAGCGCTTAAGGCATACCAGGAAGTCTTACTGATCATGCCTGACAACGCTGAAATTTATTATTATATTGGCCTGAGTGCTTACCAGCTGCTGGATTATGATCAGGCCCGACGTTCGCTGCAGCGAGCGATTGAATTAGATCCGGCTGGAGAATACGCAGAAGCAGCCCGTCAAAATCTGGAAGTCATGACCAAACTGGCTCAGAACCTGACCCGTGGTCCGATTGCCGGTTCAATTAGCCTTGGCATATTTGGGGACTCTAACGTCAACTATGGCGACGCTGGCAATAATCGCTTTAGCTCTGCCAGTACAGAAAGCGCCTTGCAGGATCTGGGCTCAGTGCTCAATCTGAATCTGGTTTATAGTCTCGATGAGATTACCAGCCTGCGCTATAACTATTTACTGGATCTGTACTGGGGTCTGAATGACAGTCCTACTCGCCAGCTCAACAGCTATGAATTTAATTTTCAGCAGCATCAGCTCTCGATGTTTCACCGCTTACCGGTACTCGACTGGTTAGAGCTTTATTTAGAAACCCGAGCTAATTTGCAGCTCTTAGCTGGAAACATTTATCAGTTTGAAGGGGGCTTCAGGCCAACTTTAACGCTGTATCAGACCGATCAGCTTTATACTCGCGGCTATCTGGATATCGCAACCGGACGTTACCCGATTTTTAGTGAACGCGATAACTGGAACTATGCCTTGGGTTTAGAGCAATATATTTTTCTTTGGAACAGCCAGACCTGGCTGCGCTTCGGCTATCGCTTTAGCCAGATGTTAGCCCGCGATTCAATCAGTGAATTTTTAAATGATGATAATGGCCGCCTGACCCGGCTTGAATTTCGCTCAGCGTTTTCACATAGCGATAATCAGCTGGGTTTAAGTTTTGCTTTTCCAGTTGGGCCTGTCTCGTTTGAAGTCGGCACCCATTTTGACTTTTTGATTTTTAATCAGCCTGATCTGTATCGTGAATATCGGATTACGATTAACCCCATTACCGGCCTGCCTTTGCCACCCCAAGAAGTTCGCAGCACCGTCAAATATCGTGAAGACACTCGCCTGACTTTTAATATCGATATGACCTGGCCCTTAGCCGATCGCTGGACGCTATTTGGCCGCTATGTGCGCACCACCAATGTTTCAAATATCACCCCACTGGAGATTCTGACCGTTTCCAGCCGCAGCTATCTCAAAGACGAGCTTTCACTGTCACTGCGCTGGGAGTTTTAGAGGGCTGGGAGCCGTGAATTATCAGGTGCTAAGCGCAACTTGGGCAACTTACATAGCTCAAAGCCCGTAGCCATGCTAAAGTACATCCATGCCTACCCATTATCAGGGAACTCCCAAAGAGATTCAGTCCTTAAGTGCCTATATTCCTTTTATCAGAGCTGCTGATACCTTATCGGCCCAGATTCATCAACATCTGAGCGCTAAAGGCCTAACAGAAAGTCAGTTTGGCGTGCTTGAAGCGCTTTATCACCTTGGCCCCCTGTGCCAACGCGCCATTGCCGATAAACTGCTTAAAAGTGGTGGTAACATTACGCTTGTCATCGATAATCTTGAAAAACAAAAATTAGTTGAACGCCGTCGCAATGAAGACGACAGACGCTATATCACCGTGACACTCACACCCAAAGGAGAAAATCTGATCTCAGAGCTGTTTCCGGTCCACGCAGCCAACATCACCCGCCTGATGAGCGTGCTCAAACCCGACGAGCTTGAGCTCTTACGCAATCTCTGTCGCCGCCTGGGTAAACAGCTTCATGATGATCCCGACAGCTAACTGGCTGAGCAGCGGCTCCGCCTCAACTGAGCCGCCACTGATCCTGTTACATGGCTTTTTGGGTTCTAAACACGAATGGCAGAACTTACTGCCACAGCTCAGCCAAAAGCTTCATCGGCAGTGCCTGGCCTGGGATCTGCCCGGACATGGCCAGAATCAAGATTCTGATTGTCATTTTGAAAACATGGCGGCTCAATTTTGGCATGCATTAGATCAAGCAGGGATTGAGAAAATCCATCTCTTGGGCTATTCTCTGGGAGCACGCTTGGCTCTGTATTTGCTTAGCCAGACACCGGAGCGGATTGACTCTTGCATTTTAGAGTCAGGCAGCCCAGGCTTAGGCTCAGAACTTGAGCGGAAAGCTCGCCGGTTACATGATGAGCAGCTGGCTTTACAGCTTGAAAACGCTGATCTAAAGGACTTTTTAGAGCGCTGGTATCAGCAGCCTTTGTTTAGCGGTCTGCATCAGCTGCCAGAATTCAGCGAACTGCTAAACCGGCGTTTCAAAGAAAACCAGGGCCAGACAGCCGGCCTTGCGCGCGCTCTGCGCCAGGCCGGAACAGGCATCATGCCTGCTCTTTGGGAACAACTACCTCGCCTGAATAAACCGGTGCTGCTACTCGTAGGAGCTAATGATCAGAAGTTTGTTCTGCTGGCCCAACGTATGTTAGAGCTGAATCCCAGTTGGCAGATCAAAACCTTAGCTGGGGGGCATTGTCCGCATCTTGAAGCACCGCATGATTGGCTTCAGGCTGTTGCTGATTTTATTAGTCACGCTGTCAGTAAGCCACTCAACAGAAGCCGCTAAAGCTCCGGCCCCGTTGCCGGTTGGGATTGATCTTTGTTAGAGTCAAGAGAGGAGTTCATCTCAGCGAGAAGCTTCCAGCCCATTCCCAAGGATTGACCATGAGCGATAAATTTAAAGCCCTACTCGAAGAAGAATACATCTTTCCGACGGAATTCTACTTCAATTTTATTGTGCCAACTGATCAAGTCGAAACCGTTCAGGATCTGCTTGGCACGGATCGCGTCCAGCTTACTCCATCCCGTAATAACCGCTATACCAGCGTCAAAGCCTGGATGAAGCTCTCATCCAGCGAAGAAGTGGTTTATGTCTACGAAAAGATGAGAGGGATTCCGGGAATTATCGCACTCTAGGGCCATAAGTAAGGTTTAGCGGGCCTAACAGGCCGTGTTAGAAGACAAGTGCCGTTATCTGTTTAGAGTCCGCCTGGAGCGAGCCGTTTAGCTTGTACAGAAAAATCAAACTGCTAATCGTGCTGAAAGCAGACTAAACCTTCTGCCCTGCTTCATACGGCAGGGTTCCGGGCAGCGCTAACTCTTCGCCATAATGTTTGACTTCAACCTGCCCGCTCTGATGAAACAAATACAGCCCTTCGTCCTGGCCAACTGAGCTAAAGCGCTCATATTCACGGCCCTGATGAGAGTAAGTCTCCATCGATAAAAACGAATGTTGATCGAGACCGACACATTGACTGCGGTTAAAACGGGCCGCGGTATAGGCAATGGTGTCAGGGTCTCGCATG
>CAJYHH010000380.1 GCA_913773825.1 Candidatus Sericytochromatia bacterium
CCCCGATCAGCGACTTATGCTTCGAATGGCAATGTTCTAATTGCAGATACTGGCAATCGTCGTGTGATAGAAGTTAATCGCACAGGCCAGACCGTCTGGACCTATAGTGGGGCCAGCCTCTCAGCGCCTGTTCACGCTGTGCGTCTTGATGATGGTAATACTCTTATTACTGACGCTGGTTTTAATCGCGTGATTATGATTAATCCCAATGGTCAACCTGTCTGGTATTTTGACGAAGGACTTAATCGTCCTCGCAGTGCCATTCCAACTCGCTTTGGAACCTATCTGATTGCTGATACAGGCAACAATCGTCTGATTGAAGTAGACCGCCAGAAAATAGTCAGCAATAATATTACGGCTTCGCGTCCGCTGGCTGGTGAGAGGCTGTAAGAGCAGTTCGTTGCTGAATGCTAAAAAACAGTCAGCTTAAAGTAATAGTGCCCGTAGAGAAAACTCTACGGGCACTAGATGTTTAAGTGTTTGGAACGACTTAGCTTGTAATTTTGTCTTATTGCTACTAGCAACTAGCTACAAGCCTACTTCAAACGGGTACGGGCTCTTCGCCTTTGAGCCAGCGTCGGAAGCAGTCAAGGCTTTCTTTTTTCTCCAGCGGAAACTGTGGGTCGGGCTCAAGCCAGAATAAGCAGACGTCTGAAACCAGGTCGTCTTCCCATTCAAACTTCTCTGACTGGGTCAGAGTTTCGGCAATGACAGTCAGACCACGCGGATCAAGAATGCCTTCAATTACGGCATCACAAAGCCGAATTAAATCATCTGGTTCAAGGTAGTGAACGGAGTCCATATCCCGAAACTGATAATGATAAGTGGGTTCTTCATCTTCAGAGCGTTCAAGCTCATCACTTACGATGTCCTGGAGATCCTGGGCATCTATTTCTTCCAAAAAAAACTGTTGTAGGGTTTCTTCCTGCATTCTTTTGCTCACTTGGTCTATGGGAATTTATGATAATTGGTTTTAGAATCTTGCACTGCCGCTAGGCTTGTCGGGTCAGTCAGCATATTAGAAGCTTGGCAGTGGTTTCAGGCTGTCTGTCGTACCCATTTTAACCGTAGCAGCAGGGGCTGTGTAAATAAATTATCCGAGAAATTCAAGCGACCTTTTTTAATTATAAAGTTGGGTTCCCAAAGGTCATCGGCTAAATAACGCCAGGTGTCAAGCCCTGCCGCGACTGCGCCAGGTGTACGTTGGCTTAGCAAGGCTAAATAACGGAGCCCTAAACCGCTTTCAAAGACTGAGCTAAAGACTAACTGACGACCTGCTGCTTGTTTTATCAGCTCCAGTAAGCGCTGAGGGCCCAGCAGCATTGGTTTTAACACAAAGACATCTGGAATTTTAAGCAGCTCTGGTGCTAAGTTTTGGGCTAAAGTCTCATCAAGCGCGATTCTTAAGAAACATGTTTGCCTAAATCTTAGATAAAGTTTGGGATTGGCGAGTGGTTCTTCAAGATAATCAATCTGTTGTAAAGCAGACTCTGAGAGCTGTGATACAAATTCTTGGGCAGTATTCAGATCCCAGCTGCGATTGGCATCTAAGCGTAATTTTAGCTTCATCTTGCTTAAGCTGTTTACCCGAAAAATGTCTTCTGATAGAGGTCCCAGGCCAACTTTGAGCTTTAAAATGCGATAGCCATCTTGGGCCAGAGCTTCCGCTGATTCAAGGAGCTGATGAGTATGGTCTCCACTGAGTAAAGCATTAACGGGCCATTCCAGGGGTTCAGCTAGGGGCATAAGAGGATTATTTAGCATATATAATCCCCAGGCTAAAGCTGGCGGTAAAATAGCCTGATGGGGTTGAGCTAAAGCTTTTAGGCAGTCCTCAAGATTTTCCTGACTTAAACCTGGAAAGGGTGCAACCTCACCATAAGAGCCGTTTTGATCGTTGAGAATCAGGCCTTCCCGAGCTGTGTAAAGCCCCTGCTTGAGACGTAATGGCTCTCGCAAGGGCAGATGATATTGATACGTTTTTAGACGATTATTTTTTTTTGACATTGCTTAGCTGTTTGGTGAGAATGCAAAAAAGGCAGATGGTTATCCATCTGCCCGACCGTTGATGATTAAAAAATTATGAGCAGGCGCTCTGGTAAGTGCCACCGCTGAGTGTGCGGAATTGGCCGGTACCGTTGAGATCACCCTGAGACTTGGGCCAGGGTGAATCGGCTAGGCCAACACTGTCACCAAAGACCGTAAATAAGCGGCCATCAAGAGTGCCGGCATAAATCGTGCCGTCATTGGCAATCGTAATGCTGCTGCGGATCGGCGCGCCCAGATTTTTACGGAAGCGCTCTTGGCCGCTATTAGCACTGTTGGTGCCGTTAAAGGCAAACAGCATGCCGCCTTCTGTACCGACATAGATAATATCTTTTCCGTCAGCGCCTTTACCGATAGCTGGCGTTGAAAACTCGACGACATTACCTAAGCCGATTTCGAACAAAGTACCGCCTGTAGTCGGATTCAAAGCTTTGAGAACACCGTTTTCTGACGCAACGTAAATGGTTCCGTCAGAGCCGATTACGGGGCCATTGTCGCCATCGCCGACAAATACTGACCAAGTTGGTGTGAGATTTCCGCCTGTACCAGCGTTAGCTGGATCAAATTTGAATAAGGTGCCTGTTTCGGATGTGGCATAAGCTTTCCCTGAAGCGTCAATTGCAACTGGGGAATTGATTGCTTTATGTAGGTTAGCTGTCTGCGGATCAGCAGGGAGAGCATGACAGCCCGTTGCATCACAGGTTGTTGTTGGGACAAATTTGACTGGTGTTGCTGTTCCGTCCAGGCTAGCTATGTGAATTCCATTTTGAGAGCCCGTGAAGACAATCCCGGCTGACATTGCGCCACCTAAAGTAATGCTGGGGTGAATAACCGGGCTTGCGTAACGAGAGTTCTGCGTAGCGCCTGTTGGTAGACTCACGGTGCCAACATCGAGTAACTGAGTCACGGTACCGTTAGGAGCAACTTTAAAGAGTTTACGGTTTGGACTTTGAATATAAACATTGCCATTACAGTCAATAGCAGGAGCGCTGTAGTCAAAAGTTCCGCTGGCCCCAGGAAGAATGATCTCTTCTTTGGTGGGGCTGGCTGGATTTGAAACATTAATTTTAAATAACTTACTACCCGCGCCAAAAGCAATTGTGTCACCGAATTTAGCGGCCGGAGCTGTTACGGTTACGCCGAGACCCAGGTCACTAATCTTGACTCCGTTTTTATCATAGACAAAGAGTTTATTGTCTGCAGCAAAGAAGGAATTCCCATTTGTGTCTACTAAGGGTGTAGATGAAACCTGTTGGCCGATATCCAGCGTCCATTTTTGTGTGCCAGCTGGGACGCTAAACGAGGGATTGATACCAAAAGAAACATTACCAGAAGGTGTCACAGGTGGGGTAACGGGTGGGGTGACAGTACCGCCACCGCCGCCTCCACCGCCGCCGCCTCCACCTCCACCTCCACCGCCGCCGCCTCCACCGCCGCTGCCACTGGAGGAAACAGGAGTGCTGTGTTTAAGTTTAATAGGTGCGCTAAGAACAACAGTGCCATCAGCTAATGTGACTTTTGTGACAAATTCGTATTCGCCGCCAACGACCATTGTGCTGGTGGAATTAATTTCTTCTTTGTAGTTATCGTCAGCTGTTTGCAAAGCGCCAATTGGCGTATATTCCCCTACTGGCATAAGACGGTAGAGATACTGAACACTGCGGACATTATCTGCACAGGAAAGGCTGGAAGTGACATTAAAGTAGCTATTATTCGGCAGGAGAGCGTTATTTTCGAGTTTTAAGCCGCCAGTGTTCGTTGCCGAAATGCTGACTAAAGGAGCACATGCGCCACCTGTGCTGCCGGGAATAGCAGAACCTGGTGGATTTGTCAGGGGACTTGAGGGTTGAGTGCTGGGTGTGGTTGTACTCGGTTGCTCTGGATTGGCTGATGAAGCTCCAGTTGGAACGGGTGAGGCAGGATTAGAACTGCTGGGTAATCCAACATTGCCTGGAAGATTTGGATTGGTTGTTGTCTGAGGATTAGGGGGGGTACAGCTTGAAAGGGCTAGGCTAAATGCTAGTCCTACACACAACGGGGACCACTGTGAAATCAGTTTATTCATAGGCGTTTTTCCTCCACGCAGGGCTTTTTGTCATCCCTTCCCCGCAAAAGCCGATAGCATTACTCGTCATCTATCGAGGGGGATGACTTGCAAATTGTGAACTAAAATCAAAACAAAACAAATAATTAAAATATATTTAATAGTTTGATGAGCTAACTCTATGTTAAGACAGAAATACATGTCTGAAAAACAGGATGCGCTTAAGGTAATGCCATGAAAAGCCCTCTGCCCGTTGTCTGTAAGCTCCTTTCAGCTCTACTCGTGATTGCCGGAGGCTTAGTGATTGGTTGTGATTTTCAGCCCAAGCAGTCCGAAAAAATAAACCCTGCGGCGGATTCAAACGCTGCGGCTGTTTTAAATCAATCAGCATCTGTGGCTCCTGGAGACGATTTTGCTGAAGTTCAGAAGATTCTGCTTTCAAGCTGTATGCCATGCCATAATCGTCAAAATTTACCTGTCGTGATTGACAGGGTAAAAAAAGCCAGCTTTAAAGATATTGATGGTGATACGCGCTTAAGAATTCTGGGTGAGCTTGAAGAGCTTGAGCAGTATATGAAAGATGGCATGCCGATTAGTTTTACTGGCAAAGAAGAAGTCCATAAGTTTTTTAATGCCACGCCAGGCGAGTTTTATATGATGCTTGAAAAGGGACTGATGCCGCCGCCTTGGGCACCAGAACTCATGAAGCAGATTGAATGGCCAAGTTATCAAAAAATTACAATTGAAAAGCGATTGACGTTGTTAAAGTACGCTAAGCCTTATACACAGAAGTATTTAAGGTAGTGAGTCGCTTGTGCCGTTTACTAAAGACATAACTGTAAAAAGCCTGGGATTTGTAATGCTCTCAGGCTTTAAACTTATCCTGTCTGTACTAGTCACCCGCTATTCCAGTCTTTGCAAAATTGAGGCCAGCCGATCGTAATTGTCCTTAAGCAGAGCTGATAATTGGCGGCCTGCGCTGACTAAAAATTCACGTTCACGCCCCCTGGCTCGGTAACTCTGGCGTAAAAATGCGGCAATTACTTCATCATTGCTTTCACTATGGGTGAGTAGGGTGCGTAAACAGAATAGTCGATCGGTAAAACGCCGTACTTCTTCAGCCTGACAGAGTTCAGTAAAGTCATGAATCTGAGGTGGGTAAGCCGGATAATACTGATAAAACGTGTTTTGCTCAATATAGCCAACTGTAATTGCTTCAAAACGCGTGGTCAGCAGATCAAAGATTTGCGGTTGTTGTTCACGTAATTGCTGGCGCGAAAGATTAAGGGCCAAAGGCCGATGAACGCCATCAAGGCCGGTTGTTTCGACTTGGCAGACAACGCCGAGTACCTGTGCTGCAACGGATTCAGAGCTGACGCGAACCAGGCTACCCAAAGGCGGTACTCGGCTCCAGTCAAGTTCGGGTGACTGTAAGACCTGGGCTGTAAATTGACCGGTACTAGCCGCAATAATTTCACCGATTCGGTGAGAAGTTGTAAAGGTGCTCATGATTAAACAAGGCCTCTGCGTTTTTTGAGTTCTTTATAAGAGAGATTTAAGCCGGACCCAGTATCAGCTATCTGACGGGAGAGCATGGCATAAAACTGGGCTCGATCTGGGCCTTTAACAACAGCCTGGTTATGGGCTTCGGCTAAAGCAATGGGGTAACCACGGCCTTTTTGAACCTGCATCCAGCTTAGGACATGAACCCATTCTAGGTGTTCACGTTTATCTGCCACCCAGCGTGGGAATTCTAATCGGGCAATTTCATAACCTGTATGCAGATAAAAAAAGCAAAGCTCCTGGCCTTCCCAGCCAGATGGCCAGCCCGGTGGCCAACTGGCTGTTGTGGTAAATAAAGGTGAGCGCTCACCTGGCGTTAATAATTGTTTCCAAAGTTCGCGGTCTGCCATTGGCATCATGCCATTACAAGGAGGGGCAGTTGGGCCTGAACATGTTTCTTCGCAGCGGGCCTGTTGATAAGGGCAGAGTTGAAGCCTGAGCAATTGCAGACATTCTTGTTTACGCGGCAGGCTGGTATAGGCGCAAACCGGAACTCTGGCGCTTTGTAGACTTTTGAGTGAATGAAGTAAACGTTCGCGAGCGCGCTCTTGTAAGGGGCTTGGTAAATTGTTGAGCTCGGGCAAAAGGCCATAAAGTCCGCCATCAACAAGCGCTAAGGCGGGTGTATGACTAGCGGCCAGACCTGCAGAAACCTCTTTCGCTAATAAACCCAGTTCACGAAATTCCATTAAACTGCGCTCGATGCCGATCATTTGCTCAGACACGCTCAGCTGTTGATGGGCGTTTTGGGTATAGAGATCCTGCTCACGGTAATAAAGATAGGGTTCACTTTCCTGTAGGGCGCGTTCACCTGTGCCGTAGCGATAACAGATCCGGCTGATGTTAATCAGATAACAGGGACTGACTTCATGGCGGCTCGGAGCAATTTGAGATCCATCACTTGCCAGAATAATATGTTGAGTAAGTTCAGGCGGTAAGCCCGTGATCTGATCCAGATCTTCAAGTGGGCGAGCCACGATCCAGGGTAAATATGGGCGTGAACGTAAAACTTTGTCGAGTAAAGCTTCCGCCTGGGCATGAGCTTGATGAAAAGTTTTAATTGCTAATTGGCGTCTTTCCCGCAGAATACCTTGATGGCTGGCCAAGTCGAAACTGGCCTGTTGAATTTGCAGGCTTAGTTTATTGAGATCCAGCATGCAGTTTGACTCACGATCTGTTAAACTGTATTTTTAAACGGCAATTCAGCCACGGATCCCCCAGACCGGCAGCTTCGCCCCGAGCTATTATACAGTGTATGCCTGATTTTTCGAACAGCTTTTTAAAGCTTGCGAAACCCCAGTAATCCTGATGCTTGCGGAACTTTCGTCCGGGGCGCATACCAGATTTTAAGGTTAAGTTTTTGCTTCCTTAATCTCTATCGCCTTCCGCCGCAGGGGGATTGGTGTACAATGCTAGGTGCCTTCCCAGGCCGTTTGTCCGTTTGTTTCAGTAAATGAAACTCTGCAAGTATTAATTGGATGGAATGTCATGAACACAACGTATTCTGCCAACAAAGAAAACACTCAAAGAGAGTGGTTTGTCGTTGACGCTGAAGGTCAGACTCTCGGCAAACTGGCCGTCGTGGTCGCCAATGTTCTGCGTGGTAAGCATAAACCCACCTTCACCCCCCACGCCGATGCCGGTGATTTTGTGGTGGTGATCAACGCCGACAAAATTCAAGTTTCCGGAAAGAAACGCGATCAGAAACAGTATAATCGCCACACCGGCTATCCCGGTGGTTTCCGCTCCCAGACCTTCCGGCAGCTTCAGGCTAAGCACCCTGAGCGCATCGTCGAAAAGGCTGTTAAAGGCATGCTGCCCCACAATAGTCTTGGACGTCAGCTTTATCGCAAGCTGAAAGTCTATGCGGGCGCTCAGCATCCGCATGAGGCTCAGCAGCCCAAGAACCTCAGCCTGAACTACAAAGTGAACTAAAGGAGTCATTCATGAGTGCACAGTACTACTGGGGAACCGGCCGCCGCAAAACGGCTGTAGCCCGAGTTCGCCTGCGTCCCGCAGGTGAAGGTAAATTTATGATCAATGAACGCGATGGCCACGGCTATATCGGCGGCAGTCCTCGGCTCAAAGCCGACGTGCTGGCCCCTTTAGCTCTGCTCGGCTTTGAAACCAAATATGATGTCCTCGTCAGCGTGAACGGCGGCGGCATTCATGGTCAAGTCGGCGCCATCAAACACGGCATTGCTCGTGCTCTGCTCGAAATCGATCCCGGTTTCCGCCAGAAGCTGAAGCAGGCCGGTCATCTGACCCGCGACCCGCGTCTGAAAGAACGTAAGAAGTACGGTCAGAAGAAAGCCCGTAAGCGCTTCCAGTTCTCGAAGCGTTAAGCTCGGCTTTTTCAGAATTTTCAAAAACATGCAGCAGGGGTGGTTTCTTCTACCCCTGTTTTGTGTTGTGAAAAAGAAATGTGGCTGAAATCTGAACCAGGAATTCCAGTCACATTTGATCCTGCTCAGAATGTGGTATATCTGAATCTTCTCAGTTCTCCAAATGGCGTCTCAAAAGGACGATTGAAATTTTTTCAAAAACTTTTAAATTTTTTTCGATTTAGGGGTTTAAAGTTTTGGGGGGGTGGGAATAAACAATCAGACGGATCAAGAAAGACAATTCTGAGGGGACTTTCCTGGTTCATCTCATCTCAAACCAAACAAGTCATCAATTTAGAGGTATAGGCATAATATGATTAAGTCTCTGAAGAAAAAACAGGGTGGTTTCACCCTGATCGAGCTGATGGTCGTTATCGTCATCATCGGCATTCTGGTCGCCATCGCGCTGCCCAACTTCATCGGCGCTCAAGACCGCGCTAAAGTTTCCAGCGTTAAAGCTAACATGCACACCGTGCAGACCGTCATCGAAACCTATGCGGTTGATTGGGGCGGCGTTTACGCTGACAACCTGACCAACCTGCGTGTAGAAGCAACCGTTGCAGGCCGTGAATACTGGAAAGAATTCACCAACCCCTTCACCGGCAAAAGCGGTTCAAGCACTCTTAATGGTCAGGGTTCTTACTTAGCAACGGTTTCTCCTGTTGTTTCAACTGCAGCAGCGACTTTGGGTTCTGTTACGGGCTCTAACTCAACTGATGCGGGTAAAGTGCTCTATGATCCCGTTATCAGCGCTGGCGCTCCTATCATCCGCTACTTCGTCTATGGTACCGGTAAAGACGGTAAGGCTATCGTTGACAAAGGCCGTCCTCTGACTCTCAGCAACAGCTAGTTTTTAAACAATAAGATAGAATAAAAGATGAGATGAAGTATAATTCAGCCTCATCTTTTATTCTTTTTTGCTCTTGAGTTGTAGAATTTTTCGAATGTTAAATACGCGTTCTGAACTGAGTTTAGCTAGTCTGTTAATGGTTTGTTTGACAGGGGCTTTGTTGCTGCTATTTGGGTCACTGGTTTTTGGATTTTCAGCGCTTTATTTTCGCGATATTTTGCAAAACTACCATCCCTTGCTTGAGTTAATTAAAACTACATTCTGGCAAGGTGAGATTCCATTCTGGAATCCTTATTTTTTTAATGGGAATCCTCAGTTAGTAGGTCTGGAACCCCCTGTTTTTTACCCTTTGAGCTGGATGTTTTTTTTACTGCCTTTTCAGCAGGCTTTAGGATTTAATCTTATCCTTCATCATCTGCTGGCAGCGCTTGGTATTTATGGCCTTGGCCATACATATGGCTGGTCATGGACGGCTCGTAGTCTGGCAGCTATAAGCTTTACGCTAAGTGGCGTGATGGTGTCGATGAATAATTTTCATCCGCTCCAAAATACTGTCGCTTTGATTCCGCTATTACTTTGGGCCACCCATTTTATGCTTGAGCACCCCCCACGCCGCTCAAGCGCTCTAATTTTGAGTCTGTTATATGGTCTGCAAATTTTAAGTGGCCATCTTGAAATTGTTTATTTTACGAGTCTGTTGCTGCTGGCCTATGCTTGTTTATTTTTAAAGTCTCGCGGGCTTAAACCCATGCTTTGGTTGATAGCTGCTCTTGGTTTTGGGGTTTTGCTCAGTGCAGTTCAACTTTTGCCAAGCCTGATGTATATGCCGTTATCCATTCGCCAGGCAGGTCTTGAACTGGGTGAAAGAGCCCTATGGTCTTATCACCCCTTGCTCAGCATCATGTTTATCTTGCCAGAAACGAGTGATGTTTTAATAAAAGGCCAGGGGCTTTTTCGTGCATTTGGTGAAGAGCGCTTTGGCAACTCGCTGTTTTTCTTTAGCACCTATCTCGGTTTGCTTAGCTGGGGTGGTGTATTAATGGCACTCAGTAGCCTGCCAAAAAATCCTGAAAGAAAATATTTAATTTTCTGGTTATCTGTCCTTTGTGTGGCGTTACTTTTGGCTTTTGGCCATTATTTTCCGTTATATAACCTAATCTCTTACTTGCCAGGTATGAGTTTTTTTAGGTATCCCTCAAAATTTTTGATTCTGGTAAGTTTGGCTTTTTCGTTGCTTGCGGGCTGGGGTTTTCATGAACTAAGTACACATACCTTTGGTTTTCGCCGTTTGGGCCAAATATTGATCGGCCTCTTATGCCTTTTGGCGCTTGGTTTTGCTTGTACTTGGTTTATGCGTGCTCCGCTTGCTTTGATGCTTGCCAATCGTGCAGGTGAGCAAATTGTTTGGGGACAAGAGCTTGTCAATGTTCTGCTTTTACAACAGGGCCGCCAATTGCTTTGTGTTGTCCTGCTCTTGTCTATCACGATTTTTTCAGGTCGTCTAAAAAATCGGCCTTATTTGCTTGCTTGTTTGTTATTGGGCTTTGCTGGTCTTGATTTGCTTGCTAATGGCAGCCGCACAGTCTGGCTGACTTCACCAGAGATTATGCGTGTTTCTTCGCCAGTTGAACAATTTTTAAGTCAACGTCAATTACAGCATCGGCCTCAAGAACGTTATCTTGTTGCTAATCATTATGAGGGCATTCCTGAAACTTTTCGTTCTGACTTAAACTCAATGGTTTATTTTCGACCCTCACTTTATAAAGCTCTAACTCTTAGTGAAAATTTTGGAATGGTCCATGGTTTTCGTCAGGCTTATGGTTTCTGGCCCGCGCAATCTCAGCTCAGCAGTTTGTTTTACCAAATTTATGCACAAAGCCCGGATACACAAGCATTGCGTATTTCATTAGAAAGCTTAAGTGCTGTGCGCTATTTACTTTTAAATAATCCTGGTAAAGCTTCTCTGGCTCCTTATCTCAACAAGCAAGATTATCAGCAGTTGAAATATTTTTCAGAACTAAATACTTATATTTTTGAAAATCGGAATTGGCTTCCAAGAGCGCGTTTTGTTTACCAATCTGCAGCGCTCAAAGATATTGACCAGATTCCTCAAACCTTTGCGAGTCCTGAGACTTATGGCTTTAAGTTAAAAGAGCAGGTTTTGTTATTAGATGATCAAGCCCTGCAGCAAGCGCGTGCCCTGGTCCCTGCTCAGGAAGCGAAAATGAAGCGCTGGACGTTGCCTCAAATTACCTCTGAAACGAATCATGCTCTTGAATTGGCATTTAAGACCAATACTTCTGGCTATCTGGTCTTGGCCGATCAGTATATTCCAGGATGGACCGCTTATGACAATGGACGAGAAGTCCCCATTTTGCGGGCGAATTTTTTCCATCGTGCCTTGCGAGTGGGCCCTGGTCAGCATCAGATCCGCTTTGTCTATCAGCCACCTGGGTTTAAGGCCGGTAGCCTGATTACTTTCGCGGCGGCAGCGGTTTGGCTAATCTGCTGTCTGTTCGTTGTGCGGAAGGGTCGCCAAAAGCCGCTTCAACCAGTGAATCATCTAGAAGGAACTATTCATGAATTCTGACAAACGCTCTCTTAAAGAGATCGGATTATTTACGCTGTTGATGATAGCTGGACTGCTGGTACTTTATGGGCAGGTTTTGAGCGGTCAGTCGGCACTTTATTTCCGCGATATTTTGCACAATTACTATGTCTTTTTAGAGTTTATGAAAAATTCTCTCTGGAACGGTGAGCTGCCGTTCTGGAACTCGCTAATTTATTCAGGTGTTCCACTAGTTGCTGGGCTTGAGCCGCCTTTATTCTATCCTTTAAGCTGGATGTTTTTTTTGCTTCCGTTCCAGCTGGCTTTAGGCTTAAATCTTTGTTTACATCATCTGATAGCCGGTCTCGGTGTGTATCTGCTGGGTCGCGAATACCGCTGGTCCAATCTGGCGTGTATGGTTGCGGGACTGTGTTTTAGCTTTGGCGGGATTATGATCTCAATGAATAGTTTTCATCCCCTGCAAAACACAGTGGCCTGGATTCCCGTTTTGCTTTGGCTGGCTCATCGTATTTGTGAGCGCTCAGATCGTCGTGCTTTGCTGGGCTTTAGTCTG
>CAJYHH010000381.1 GCA_913773825.1 Candidatus Sericytochromatia bacterium
TGTTTAAAAAAGTCGTTTTTTGGCAGATGCGTTCACCTGACGCGGTAAATTTCAAGGGCACTTGCCAGGATTGACTTGAAAAAGCCGCCTCGCTTTGATTGCAAGGACCTGAATAAGAGATTTTGAAAGTCAGGCTTTATTTTCAGAGGGAAGATACTGAAAAACGTTGTACTCAGCATGCTGGTAAAGATATCTCACATTTATGCCGGCTTGAAGCAGTTAACGGCTCGTGTTGAGGCTCATTCTCTGCTTATCAGTGCGCTTGTTCGGGCTATGAGTGTAATTACCCCGGCAAACCGGACCATTCATATTTAGAGATTTTCCGGCATACTGATTATATTTTTTTGAGGAGATCGCCATGCGCAAAGCACGATTTTCCGAACACTAGATCATTGCTGTTCTGAAGTCCGTCGAAGCCGAACGCACCGTCAGGGGTGCCCGCCGCGAAGCCGGTATTTCCGAAGCCAGCTATTACAACTGGAAAGCGAAGTTCGGCGGCATGGAAACCTCTGATATCAAAAAGATGAAGGACCTTGAGGATGAAAACCGCCGGCTTAAACAGATGTTTGCTGACCTGAGTCTCGAGTGCCGCGCACCGAAAGACGTTATTGAAAAAACAAGCTTTAAAACCAGCGATGAAGCGTGAGCTGGTCAACTATCTGACCGCAGAGTTTGCCATGAGCTTACGTTAGGCATGCAGGACATTGTCGCTGAGCAGGACGGTATTTCGTTATCAGCCGGATACGCGACGTGATGAGCCGGTCATTTTGGCGCTGAACGTGGCGGCTGAACGCTATCCTCGATGCGGATTTAAAAAACTTTTTCAGGTCCTTCGCAGGCAGGGCAACGCCCGGAATCACAAGCGCGTTCACCGGATTTACTGCAAGCTGAAACTGAATTTTAGCCGTAAGGGAAAACAGCGCCTGCCGGTGCGCAATCCGGCTCCGCTGGCCACGCCGGAAGCGCTGAACCAGAGCTGGTCGATTGATTTTATGCACAATGCCCTGACATGTGGCCGACGTTTTCGGACCTTAAACGTGGCGGATGATTTTAACCGCAAAGCACTGGCGATCGAAATTGACCTGAATATCCCGGCGCAGCGGGTAGTGAGAGTGCTGGAAAGAATCGAGGCAAACCGTGGATATCCGGTGAAGATGCGGATGGATAACGATCCGGAGCTGGTCTCACTGACACTGGCACAATGGGCAGAAGAGCATGGTGTGGTACTGGAATTTATCAGGCCCGGCAAGCCAACGCAGAATGCCTTTATCGAACGTTTTAACCGGACGTACCGGACAGAGATCCTGGATTTTTATCTGTTCAGAACGCTGAATGAAGCACGGGAGATTACTGATCGCTGGCT
>CAJYHH010000382.1 GCA_913773825.1 Candidatus Sericytochromatia bacterium
TAAACGGTCTTTTTTATGAAGTGGAGGTAAGCGGACTCGAACCGCTGACACCTTGCATGCCATGCAAGTACTCTACCAGCTGAGCTATACCCCCGCGACCATTTCAATGTAACATACCCTTTTATGAGTGTCGATCAGATTAATCAAAAAATTTTCAGCCTAGGGACAGGGTTTTGCTTGCTGTTGATCAGTTGTGAATCCTTAGAGTCTTTAAAAAGCCTTCAATCAAACTGGTTAGACAGCCCACAACCCAGTATAAGCAGTAAGCAACTTGTGTCTGACCAGGAATTGGCTTTTGAACCGCCAATTCCCCTTAAAACCCTCAATAATCCGCTTGAAGAAAATGAACTTAAACCTATAGCCAATATCGATTCAGTTGATCGAGCAGGACATCGCCGGCTTCAGCTGTATCTTAAACAAAATACCTCACCTACTCAATCACAATACTGGCAACTAATTGAACGTCATCGGTCTAAATATGAAGTGATCTGGATTTATACAACAAACAGCCCTAATCTTGAATCTGCTCAATGGCTTGCTCAGGCAGCTTGGTTTCAGACAAAATTACCGCGTTCATTTCATTATCTAGACTTTAATCCCAAACATCAGCATGATGGCTTATATTGGACTGATGCAAACTAGATATGCCTTAATGAGCGTCTTTCTAATATTAATGGGGTGCCCCGCTGAACCCCAAAGAACAAAGGATTTAACAAGTGCTTCTTCTATTCAACAGGAAATCAAGGATTGGCAGTTACAGGCACAAGGTGATTCAAGCTGGACATTAACAGCTGATATCGCTCGTCAGGAGCCAAAGGGGTGGTTTTTTGTTGGACTTAATTGGCAGAGTTCAACAAGTGGCTTAAGTTTACACAGCCCTGAAGCTCGTCAACTCAAGCCTAAAGTCTACTCCTTACCAAATCTAAAAGCATTAGGTTGGCAAAGCCAGCTAAAGGCAAATAACGCCACACTAGATCTTGATCAGAACCAGCTAACAGGACAACAGCTGACACTAAAAGGGCAAACTTGGTCGCTGGAAGCAAAATCATTTTCAGCTCCTTTACCCTTAC
>CAJYHH010000383.1 GCA_913773825.1 Candidatus Sericytochromatia bacterium
ATCAGGAATATCAGCAGCTGATTTTGGGCCGTACCCCTGGAGCGCCGCCGATTGATCGCAATCCACCGGCTAAACCCGCAGCCAAACCGGCTGCCAAGCCTGCGACAAATCCTGGCGTCACAGTTGAACCTGCCAAACCCCAGCAAGCGGCCAAACCGGCTGCTAAACCTGCCGCCAAGCCAACGGCTGAAAAGCCCGCTGCCAAGCCTGCTACACCAGCAGCTCAGACACCGGCCAAGCCAGCAGATACCGCGCCGCTGATTGTTGAAGACGCACCCGCAGCGCCAGCTAAAGTTGAGCCTGCTCCGGTGCAGACTCCGGCTAAACCGGCCCCGAAGCCCGAAGAAAAGCCAGCAGACAAACCTGCTGAAAAACCCGTTACTCCGGCGCCCGCAGCTAAACCTGAGACCCGTAAACCGGCTCCCCAGGGCCGCAAAACGGAATAAGGAATTTAGCCCAGAGGATTAGCTCTGTTATAAGTTTAGATAAAACAAAAGCCCCCATTTGGGGGCCTTTGTATTGGAGCTTATTCCATATAAGGCGAGGGGTCAGCGTAGCGCATATGATTGGGCGGAGGGCCTGGCAACACAGCATCTTGCTCGGGATTGCGGCCAAAGATTCGCATCACAATTGCCATCAGGATCAGCCCGGCTGGAATTAAGATCCAGAAAGGCCAGCCTGCAGCTGAAGCAAAGAAACACATCGCTGCAACGCCTAATCCCAATAGACCATAAGGCAGCTGAGTGCGAATATGGTCTAACAAGTCACTAGAGCAGGCAATGGCGGTTAACACGCTGGTATCTGTAAGCGGTGAACAGTGGTCGCCAAAAATACAGCCGTCGAGTACGGCGCTAAGCGTCAGGACCATCAGCGGAACACCGCCAATTTCATGGGCCAAGGGCATGGCTACAGGTACCATTAAGGCCATTGTGCTCCAGGACGAACCAATTGAAAATGAGATCGCTGCAGCTAAGATAAATATCGCGGCTGCCAGCCAGAGCGGTTGAATCAGATCGCGGAATAAGGCAATCAGATAAGTCGCTGTGCCAATTTCGGTTGTGATATGACTGATGGTCCAGGTCATAATCAGAATCAGACCGGCAATCGTCACTGCGCTAACCCCTTTGAGCCAGGCATCAAAGACTTCTTTAAAGCTCAGGACGCTCAAAGACATGCCGACAGACAATAAGCAGCCCAGTCCCGAACTCCAGAGCAAGACCTGACCTGAATCCGCTTTGGCGTAGATTTCACCCAGGGATTTTAGACTGAAAATCTGGGTCCAGTCTTTAGCTAAGACACTTAAGCCTCCGCCACTCAGGTAAAGGCCAATCAGGGTTGCGATCACAACGGTAAGTACCGGAAACGCCGCTTTACGCCAATCCACCTGAATACCGGGTTTGGCATCAAGGCCATTAAAAGTTCGGGTGGTTAACGGGACGGCTCCATCACGTAATACCAGCCCTTGTTCGATTGCCCGGCGCTCAGCTTTATACATCGGACCAAAGTCACGACGCATCAAGACATTAATAAACAAGAGTCCAATTGCCATCAGGCAGTAAAAGCGCAGCGGCAAGGCAGCCATAAAGGTGCCAAAAGCCCCTGGATTTGCACCGCTTATTTGTGATAAGGCTTCATTGATTAGACCAAGCTGGTAGCCAATCCAGGTTGAAACAATAGCCAGTGTGGTATCAGGGGCAGAAGTAGTATCGACAATATACGCCAGTTTTTCGCGAGAGATTTTATGCTCGTCAGTGACTGGCCTGAGGGTGGTACCAATGACAAAACAATTGGCATAGTCGTCAAAAAAGATCAGCAGGCCCATTAAAGAAGCCATTAGCTTGGTAGAGCGGCGATTGCGGATATATCCCTGTAAGGCCGCGACAATTCCACGGGTGCCACCGCTGACATTCATAATCCCGACCATGCCCAATAAAACAGCGCTAAAGACTAAAATCTGAATATGAAAGATATCTGCGATTGCTGTCCAGCCATGTTTGGTAAAAACCTCCAGGCTGCCAATCCAGAGATTGCCTTGAGCGGCCAGAATACTGCCAAAAAGGATACCGATAAAAAGCGAAAAAAACAGATTCTGGGTCAGCAAAGCAGCCGTGATGGTGACAATCGGGGGCAGAGCATTAACCCAGTGGATACGATGGCTGCTGGCTTTGAGCGGTTGGCTTAAGCCTGGTGCGATGGCTGTAAGCTGGCTTTCATTTTCGGTTTCTCGCCAATTAAGCGTCAGAGGCAGTTTTTGATTGCCTTTAACCGGGTGAGCGCTTTGCCAGGCACTTAATTTTGTTTTGAGTTCTTTTTCCAGACTCTTGGGCAGTTGATGACCGGTGATGGTCAGACTGGCGTTTGGTGCCAGTTTCTGGGCTTCTCCCAGGACCTGATCAATTAAGGGCTTAAACTGTTGGGCGCGCAGATAATTCTGATCGGGCTTGGCTTGTGATAAGGCCAGGCTGATACCTGCAAATCCCAACACGATCAACAAAGAAATAACAATTCGTCTCATGTGGGGTTTCCGGGGATTTTTAACAGTATAGCGGATTTGGAAGGTGCCAGCAGGGCTGGCGTTTTGAGAGGTGAGGGTGAGTTCCGGGGTTAAAAGAAGATCAGGCTGAATGACCAGCCACCAGCTACTTGCCACTCGCTATGCGCTTTTGCTCTCCCGGATGGTCAGATCCTGCGGTATAACAGGAATGTAAGCCTTTTTGTGAAAGTGGGTCAGTAAATGGATCTCCAGTTTGAGCAAGTTTTAGCTGATGCGGGTCGTGTCTGGCGATCGAATCTGCTGGAGATTCCTGGCTTAAAAGGTAAAAGGCCTGTCAGTATCTGGCTGCCTGAAGGGCATACGGGTCTAGATGAACCAAGGCTGGGTACCCCTGACAGCGAAACAGCCCAGCGCTGGCCTTTGGCGATCTTTTTTGATGGCCAGAATTTATTTGGCGACGAAGGGACCTTAGCCGGAGGCTGGCATTTACATCGTCATCTTTCAGCGCGTCAGCAAGCCGGTCAAATCGTGCCGGTTTTAATCGGTCTGCATCATGGCCCAGAGCGTGAAACCGAACTCAGTCCCTGGAACCCTTTACCCGGCATGGAAGGACGTGCAGGTCTGCAATTAGGCTGGTTACATGACTGGCTGATGCCCAGGCTCTTGCCGCGCTTACAGCTTAATCCTGATCCGGCTCAGGCTTTAATTGGCGGCTCGTCATTGGGGGGATTACTGGCGCTATATAGCTTGTTTCATCATCCTCGTCGTTATGCCAAAGCGCTGGTGATGTCACCGGCTCTGTGGCCCGATCAATTTGCGATTTTTCAGGATTTAATGCTGCACAGCCCTCACCCCCAGTCGCAGGTTTATTTAGATCATGGCCAGCGCGAAATTTTAGAGCCCGGTAAAGAACATCTGGGTCAGATTTTATTTGAACAGTCTCAGCTGATGTCTGATTTATTAGACGTGATGGGTTTGACCAAAGGGCAACGCTTGCTCTGGCACGCTGACCCACAAGGTGAACATAATGAAGCCAGCTGGTCTCGCCGGGTGCCTGCCGCCCTTAATTTTCTCTATGGAGCCCATACATGAAACGCAGAATCGTTGTTAAACTCGGCACCAGTGTCTTAACCGCCGGCGGTGACCGTCTCAATAAACCCCGTTTAGTTGATTTAATGCGCCAGATTGCCTGGCTGATGGCCAATGACTTTGCGGTCACGCTGGTGTCATCTGGAGCGGTTTTAGCGGGCTGGGAGCATCTGGGCTTTCCGGCCCGTAAACGCACCCTGGCCGAAAAACAACTTTTGGCCGCTGTGGGTCAAAGTCAATTAATGCATCTTTACACCCAGCTCGGTGCGCTTTATGACCTCAAAGTGGCGCAGACCCTGTTGATTCGCAGTGACTTTTCAGATCGCAGACGTTATTTAAATGCCCGCACCACTTTTGAAGGCTGCTTTGAACGCGGCCTGCTGCCGATTGTGAATGAAAACGATGTGGTCGCAATCGAAGAAATCAAAGTGGGCGACAATGACACCCTGGCTGCTTATGTCGCTTCCTTAGTCGAAGCTGAACAACTGATTATCTGTTCAGATATCGGAGGGCTCTATACAGCTGCTCCCCAGAATGATCCTGACGCAAAGCTGATTCCGGTTGTCTCTGAAATTACGGACGCAATCTGGAATCTGGCAGGCGGCGTGGGTTCACATCGGGGCACGGGCGGGATGCAGACCAAAATCCAGGCTGCTGACATTGCGACACGGGCAGGCATTGGGCTGAGAATTGTCTCGGGGGCCCAGCCTGATGTGCTGATGCGACTCGGCCAGGGTGAAGAAGTGGGCACCTGGTTTGCTCCACGGATTCAGCGCCTGGAAGCCCGCAAACGCTGGATTTTGGCTGAGACCGATAAAGACAGTAAAATCATCGTCGATCAAGGCGCTCAAGACGCTCTGGTTAACCGTGGCCGCAGTCTGTTAGCGGCAGGGATTCTGAGTGTTGAAGGTCGCTTTGACAAAGGTCAGACGATTCGGATTTATGCCGATCAGGGCGAGGAGTTAGCTCGGGGTCTAACTCGCTACAGCTCAGAAGAACTGCGCCAGATATGTGGCCGCAAGTCAGACGAAATTGCAGCTTTGCTGGGCTATAGCGAAGGCGCTGAAGTGATCCATCGTTCCGATATGGTCCTGATTTAAAACCTTAAAACAGCGCACTGTCAGGCTTTTAAGAGAGTTCTTTTTTGCTTAAAAGCCTACTTTAAACATGTGGGTGAAATATTTTACTTTTTTGAAAATATTTTACTTTACAAAAAAGTAAATGATTGTTATTCTAGATTTATGCCAAGGCAGACCCGACTCGTTCTAAGTTTTTAAGTAAGCCCTAACAATCATTGAGGTATCAACCATGAAACGTTCGTTTAGATATATGCTAATTTCAAGCCTGATCGCTACTGGACTTCTGAGCGCCTGTGGCCCAACCCCTAGCATGCCGAGTATGAGTTATCCCTACCCCTCTGCTACACCGATGGCAAGCGGTGCCCCAGGTGGACTGGCTTCACTGCTGACGGGTCAGGTTGTAACTGGCGAAGAGCAACAGCTTCGGGATATTCAAAAGCGCCAGATTCTGCTTGATTTTCCGATTCGGGTCGGCATAGTTTTTTACAATCTCAATACTCGTTTAGACGCCACAGACCTCGAAACCCAATTTGACGAGGCCCGTAAAGCCTTTAAAGATTCTGGCCTGGTGCGTGAAACGATTCAGATTCCCAACACCCTGATTTCTGGTGCTGTTACCGTTGATGAGCTTCGCCGTTTAGGCGCCCGCTTCCAGTGCGACACCATGATTCTCGTCACTGGTTCTCACCGCTTTGAGCGCTCTAAATCTCAAAATCTCTCCTTCTTTGATAGCTTTAGCGAAAAGGCCTATTACGAAAGTGAAATGAAACTTGACGCCATCGCTCTGGATGTCTACACAGGTACTTTATTAAGCCCCTTTGACTCAACGGCTAAAGCCACGCCGTTTTTACTCGATCGGGCTGCCGGTGACTTTAACCAAAAGTCCTATGACCAGACCAAACAAACGGAAGTTAAGGCCTGGGTCAATTTACAAACTGAAGCGATTGAACGTCTGACCAGCCTGAAAGTAGATGTAGACAAACGTAAAGCAGAACTCGCGGCGATGCCTTCACCCAGCCCGACTCCTGCTCCGACTGTTAGCCCCAGTCCTGCACCCACTGTCTCTCCCAGCCCCATGCCTAGCGCACAGGGCGGTAACTAATCATGAAGCAGAGTTGTAACATGTCTAAGGTATTTAAAAAAGCCACTTTGACCGTTTTAGCCGCCACAAGCTTACTGGCCAGCACGTTGTTTACAGGTTCTCAGGCTCAAGCAGCGATCCAACGCAGCGCCGATTTTGAAGAAGGCAGCACGATTGGAATTGGGATTTACGGCATGAGCTACGATTATGGCATCGGCTTTTTTAGCGCCGGTCTGTCTGCTCAGAGTTCAGCCAGTCTGAACTTCGGCAATCCGATGAGTCAGCCGCTTAAACCGTCTTTACGTCTGCTGGCCCGTTTTTATCAGCTCGAAGGTCTGTCTGCCGGAGTGCTCGCGGGTGCTACTTATGATCCGGGTTTCCCTGGCTCAAGGGCTTACCTGACACCTGATCTGGGTTTATCAGTTGGCTATGATTTCCGGGTGCATAACGCCCCGTTTGCTCTGCGCCTGAATCTGACGCTGGCTGTTGGTGATGGTCGAGGGGCTTATCCGATTAACGATTATGACGCTCTACCAAGCGGAAATTTCTTTCAGCGCCTGAGCTTTGGACCGCTGACCAGTTTAGAACTGGCCTGGATGCCTTCGGAGCATTTTGAAGTAACGCTTGGCGGCGGTACCTTAATGGGGATGCGCCTGAAGTTCTAATTAACTGTTTAAATGAGATGATCAAGTCGTTTTAAGTTTTTGAAGCAAGTTCTTTTGGTTTTAGATATCAAGCGATTGTTCCCAGTCTCTGCTGTGTCTTACAACAGAGACTGGGATTTTTTCGTCTTTTGATTTTAAAGCCCTGATTAGGGTTGGTAAAACAGTTCTGGTAAAACAGTTCTGGTAAAACAGTTAATGTCGGTAGCTTTGCAGTTCAACCGTCATGGTTTCACCATTGGCGCGCTGTTCATGGCTTTTAAGAATCCCAATGCCTTTAACGGCCCAGACCTTATTCGCTGGCTTAAGAAGCAATCTTATCTGCTTAGAATATATCATTTATTAATGAATCTGTTTGAAATTCAGAGAGTTTAAGTTTAAATCTTGATGCAGCGTTTAAAAGACTTTAAAAGACTCTCTAGCGGGCTTTTTTTAGCCATTAAAAAACCCCCATCATAGATGGGGGCAAATGTGTGTGTGAGTTTTACAGTGGATTTACTTTTGCAGCTGGGCGCTGACCCAGTTGAGGGCAGTTTGTTCAAAAACCAGACCCATATGGTGGACAGGCAGCACGGTTTTATCGAGTAAGCGCGCACCTTTGGTGGTCAGGTCTTCAGCAGCGCCTGCACTCTGAACAAAGACCAAACCGTCGCTGGGGCCAGCGTTTTCGTTCAAGATGCCAGGCATATTGGCTTTATTGCCAGCTAAAACACCAACGGCGATGCTGGGGTCAACGCCTGAACGGCGAATCTGACCGACAATGTTACCAGATGACTTGATCACTGAATCAATGCCGGGGCTTTTTGAAACAAAACCCTGACCGCCGTTATAAGTGGTATACCAGTCAGGCTGGAGTTTATCCAGACCATAGACATCATCCCAGCGCGCCATCATCTGAGCCTGGCCTTTAAAATAAGGACCAATAAAGCTATTGCGTTCAGAGTCGACCCATTTGCCGTAAATCAGGGCGCGGGTCCAGGCCAGCGGAGCATAAAGCGCGGCTTCGTCTTTTTCGGGCAGCAGGGCCCAGTGCACAACCGGATGACGGAAGGTATAGTCAATGCCGCGATGAGGTGCACCGATAAACAGCGCTTTGCGGATGGC
>CAJYHH010000384.1 GCA_913773825.1 Candidatus Sericytochromatia bacterium
CAGAGTCATAAATATAGATCCGATCAGAGCTGCCGCAGACATAACGACGGCCGTCTGGGCCTGTGGCAATATCGGTCAGATCCCAGCTCAACTCTGGGTAAATAAATGGCGCAGCAGCCAGATCACGTTCAACTAAGCCGCGCAAAAACCGACCTTCGGCATCAAAGCTAAACAGCCACTGATGGCGCTGTTCCGTGACATAAACGCGATTGTGGGCGTCTGTTGCCACGCTGCTAAAGCGCACTTGTAAAGGTTCGTTTTCCCAGGGCCAAAGGGCGTCAAAAATCTCTAAATCAAAGTCGAGTGTTGTTGCGCTCAGGGCTTCAGGTTTTTGAGTGGTGCAATGAACAAAATCGGCGCCACCGGCGAGTTCAAAGGCTTTAGCCAGTTGACGTCCTGCTTCTGGGATCTGCTGCTCCTGGCGCAAGAGCTGTTCAGCCAGCAGGCGATGGACGCGGGCGTGATCGGGGGATTTCGTTTTTAAACGTGGGGCGCTGTCTTTAAGATGCTGGAGCGCTTCACTTTTTTGCTCACGCCCAAGCATCATCATGGCTTTTAAATAATGGGCATCTGCTTCACCAGGGGCGCGGCTGAGGACTTTATCCAGTAGCTTTTGGGCATTGGGAACATCCTGGCAACGAATGGCCAGCTCAGCTGCCGCCAAAAGATCCGGCAAGGTGGCTGACTTTTGTGCGCGACTGCGAAAATGCTGATACTGCTGTTGATCCCAGCGATTAAGGCGTTCGGGATCCTGGGCAGCGGACTGAAAAGCTTCAGAGGAATAGGGCAAACGGCTGCTCATGCGATCAAGGACTCCGGGTGCAGGTAGCTCATTGGCGTTTAAATGGTCTTTTACAGGTCCGTTTTGGGGGCTGCTGAAGGCCATGAATTCCAGCTAGATTTTTTAAGAGTATAGCATAGAAAGGCGGTTAAGAGCCGTTGGGGAAGGGGAGAGGGAATAAGAGGTTAGAGAGCCCTTTGGGCTCGGTTTTGGGATGACCTGCGCTCATCGGTCTAGAGTTTAAAAAGAATAAACTTGTTTGCTTTGTTCTCCCTCAACAGCCCGAAGGGCAACAAACATCTAAACGTCACACTCCGCGTGACTCTAAACTTTTTACTTAAACTTCTACTCTACGCAAAAAGAGACCGAACGATGTAAATCATGTTCAGTCTCTTTAGATCCGGTTTAAAGGGATGTTTGCCAATGAGGCAAAAAGGGCTTAGCGAGCCTGGCTGTAAGCAACCTTAGCACCGCTGTCGATAGCGCCTTGCTTGCTAGCTGCTGCGATATCTTTGAAGGGGTTAGCTACGGTCAGAATCAGAGCTACGACGAGACCGTAAATTGCGACTGCTTCCATGAATGCCAGAGAGAGCAGCATGTTACGGGCGATAGAGGGTTCGGCATCAGGCTGGCGGGCAATACCTTCGAGGGCTTTGCTGGCGGCGATACCCATGCCGATACCGGAGCCGATTCCGGCCAGGCCGATAGCGAGGCTGGCA
>CAJYHH010000385.1 GCA_913773825.1 Candidatus Sericytochromatia bacterium
TCAGGCTGCTTGTGGGTTTACGGGTCAAGACATACAAATGTTCACCATCAGGACTGAGCGCCAGATTGCCTAAAGCATAGCCGTTTAGACCAATGTCAATTTGCTCAACTTCTAAGCTTTCAAGATCCAGAGCATAGAGCATAAACGACTGATTATCGGTCAGATAAACCATGTCATTATCGCCATCAAAGGCGAGATTGAGCGCGGTTTTGTAACCCTGAGGGCGAATTTTTACTTTATGGGTAATCTGATGGGTTTCAGTTGACAAAATCATCAACTCACCTGCAGCCCGGTCGCTGATAAACAGCTCCAGACCATCTTCACCTAAATACAGATCATAAGCGGTATCGGGTGGCGAACCCTGATGGAGCCCCGGAAACAGACATTGACGACTCTGAGCCAGTTGATCTGCCTGCAGCGGCAAAGGCGGATACAAATAACTCTGTTTGCCGCAGACTAACAAGCCATACAGCGGATTCGGCTGCCAGTTGAGCATACCGCTGCGAGCCCCGGTTTCAGGCTCGATTAAACAGACGCCAGTGCTGGACAATCTGCGCTCTGGTGGCGCAGGCACCTCTGGGCCTAAGGGGATTTCTTTTAGCAGGGTATCGCTGAGAATATCTTTGACAATCAGACTGCGCTTAGTCGGATGAACAGCATATAGCGTACCCGCCAGTTTTGCCTGAGCAGACTCAAGCTCAGTTTGCTGACGCTTTATTAATTGTTCAAGGGTCTCAGATTCTACCCAGCCTCGTTTGAGCAGGGCAGCAACCTGGGGATCAGTTAGTAGAGCACGCTGTGGATCTAAGCGATCCGAATCCTGCATAAATCGCCTGCTGACTTCATTTTAGCTAGCCTGAAAAATCTAGGCTAAACTTAGCATGAAAGCTAGGCCATGGCAAGACGCGCCGTGCAGGCCAAATATTTTTAATTTTTTCAAATTAAATAAATAAGTTTGAACACGAGGCTGTTTAGCTGAGTCTTAAACAGGTCTAAAATCAGAACGGCCTAGAGGTGAGCAAAATGAACAAATATCTTTTTTTATCCATGTTAGTTTTAGTCGGTTGCCAGGCCGCTCGTGCCCTTGAGCCTAAACAGGCTGAGAATCCACCAGCGCAGAACCAGACCGTAAAACCCGCCCGCGTAGATTATTCAGGTTTTGTGCAGCTTAGTGAAGAAGCTGGCGCTTTGCGCGCCAAACGTTTAGTCGACATTGATACCTTCCTCAAAATGTCGAAAGAAAAAGGCACTATCATCCTTGATGCCCGTTCTGAAAGCGCCTATAAACGCAAACACTTCCAACATGCCGTTCATTTAAGCTTTTCGGATTTTTCGTTTGCCGCTCTCGAACGCTTAATCCCCGATAAAAACACCCGGATTCTGATTTACTGCAATAACAACATTGACGGGGATGAACAAAACTTTGCCCGTAAAAGCACCCCGCTTGCTTTGAATATTCCGACCTTTATTAACCTCTATGGCTACGGCTATAAAAACGTCTACGAACTTTCTTCGCTCTTAGATGTCTCAGACCCCAAACTCATATTTGAAGGCACAGAGGCTGATTAGGCCTAAGCTCCTTCAAGCCTGTACATGCATGTAGAAACATATAAATATTCCCATACAGTTTTGAATAACCATCATTTTCAGATATTTTATGAGAATTTATGAGATTTTTTGCAGCAGCTGCAGCCCTCCCATGATTAAACAAGCCAAAAGTGTCAGGTATGTC
>CAJYHH010000386.1 GCA_913773825.1 Candidatus Sericytochromatia bacterium
TTCTCACAGTACGTGTAAACGGCTTCAAAGGTTTACACCACTTTCTTGACACTCCCCTGCCTGTCGCCGCTCTATTCTTCAAAAATTCACCACTCAAAACTCAAAACCCACCACGCCAGCTCTGACCCCTTGCCCGAAATAGGCTCTGTGGCTATAATTGACTCTGTCTTGCGGGTGTAACTCAGTTGGTAGAGTGTCAGCTTCCCAAGCTGAATGTCGCGAGTTCGAGCCTCGTCGCCCGCTCTTTATTTCTTTGTTCGTTTAAACAACGTATTTAAACAACATATAAAAACCAGAGGTTCTCTGGCTTCAAGATGCTGGGTCATAGTGCCCCTGTCTCGCAAAAGAATTTTAAGAATATTTTTCTTAACTCGGATTTTACTGTTCGATTATCTATTCTCAATCAAGCTAAGTTCCGTTACAATGATTCGAAGGGGCTAAAAAGACCCCTGAATTTTGTCTGTTTAGACATTCGAAAGGTAACTCCCAATGAGTCGTTACAGAGGACCCAAAGAGCGTCTCTCGCGTGCACTCGGGCTGAACTTGTTCCTGAAAGGCAAGCGCTACGAAGCTGGCAAGAGCGCTTTCCATCGGGGCCGCAACTTCCGTCCTGGTCAGCACGGCAAGGGCCGTCATAAGATCTCCGAATATGGTCTGCGTCTGCGTGAAAAGCAGAAACTTCGCTATATGTACGGCGTATCCGAAAAGCAGTTCCGTCGCTATTACGAAGAAGCCGCTTTCAGCAGCGCCGTTACCGACGAACGCTTCCTGCAGCTGCTTGAGTGCCGCCTGGACAACGTCATCTATCGTATGAAGTTTACAACCACTCGCGCTCAGGCTCGTCAGCTGGTTGGCCATGGTCATGTACTCGTCAACGGCAAAAAAGTTGACATCCCCTCTTACCAGGTTAAAGCGGGTGACAAACTCGAAGTTCGTGAAAAGAGCAAAAAGTTTGCTGCTGCTGCAATCGAAGGTTTTGTTGGCGAAATCATCCCTGAGTGGCTGACTTCCGATACAGATTCTCTGCGTGGTGAAGTTGTCAGTGCTCCGATTAAGGATCAAATCGACACAGCCAAGCTGATCGAAATTAACCTGATCATCGAGTTCTACTCCAAGTAATTCCGCTGGTTGATGCGGTCGATCCGGCAACGGAACGGCGCCAGCGCGCTGGCCTCGCAGCCAGGCATCAACAGAGTGAGGCCCTCCTGTTACACAGGAGGGCCGCTTTTTATATCATTTGTTTTAAGCATACCGGAGGCTCATATGTTCAATTACGACTATCTCGAAGCTGATGTTCAGATTGAAAGCCATCTTCGTTTAGACCATACACAAGATCGCTCATATGCTGTACCCCCTGATGTGCGCTTTTGGATCAGTCAGGAACTTGAAAAACGCCGCCAACAGCTCAGTGAGCGTGAAGAAGAAGAAGTTGGGATTTATTTGACCAAACGCCAGTTCCGCAAAAATCCGGTCTTTGCCCTGGCTGTTTCTCAAGCGGGTGGTAAACACGTCTTAGAAGCCTGGTATTTTCACTATGTACCTGCCGTTGATGACCCCAGTTCTACCTTACAACTGGTCTTAGACCGTGTCGCGCTGCAGCAGCTTTTTCCTGAGCAGAACATTCCCAAAGCCTGAGCGAGTTGGAAAACGCCTAAAAAATTCAAACAATCTTTAAAATTTCTTGTCAAGATCTTAATCTCTGCTTATAATTTGGTCAAGAGTACCTCAACTTGGGGGCATTGCCAAATGATTATCTGTATCTCATCCGAAACGCGGCTGCAATTGCAGCCGCGCTTAGCGTGTCTGGATTCGATTGAAGCTGATTTTGACACAATTAACGATTTACGCCGGTATCTTCAGACCCGGCTTCAGCAGCCGATTAACACGCCGATTCCGATTCTTCTCGACTTTGATTGTCTGACAGCTGTCGATGCCAATCAACAAGTTAGTGAATTATCGCGCCTGTATGTGCTCAGCAACCATAAACTGGTTGTATTAGGGACACCTGCGCAACTCGACACTCTATCTGAAGAATCCTTACATCATTTGCATGCTGTACTCAGCCTGCCGTTAGGCCAGACTGCCCTGCAGATGCTGATCCAAAACCTTGATGCGGCAGCCAATCGACGCAGGCAAATCGATGCTCATGAGCAGCGAATTGTGCAGTTGATGGAAGAAAACCGCCGCTTAAGAGTGCGTCTACAGCATGAATCTTTGCGAGATCCTGGCACCGGTCTTTATCACCGCCGTGGTTTTGAAGAACGCCTCGATAAAGAATGGCGTCGTGCTCACCGTTACGGCCACCCTCTTTCTGGCTTGGCGATCCAGATTCAGGGGCTTGAGCAAGTCCCGGATACAGCCGCTTTTTTAGAGGATTTAATCCGCCGCTTTAGAGCTGTGCGTGCCAGTGACTGTGTGACACAGCTTGAGACCGAACAATTTGTTTTGCTGATGCCTGAAACCCATTCGGAAGGGGCTGAATCACTTAAACAGCATTTTTATGACATGATCACTCGCCTGATTAAAAGTCATAATTTAAGCGCTGTTCAAACCAAGCTCAGCACTATTACTCAGATTCCACGCCGACATGGAGACAGCCCTTTATTTTTAAAACAGCTCCTGTCTGAGCATGCGATGAGTTCAGACGCTGCACTGGTTCAGTAGCGAGCGCTGTTTGTAGCGCTATGTGCTGGTTTAGAAGAACTGGGTTCTGTTGTGGCCTAAACCGCAGCGAAGCTGCAGACTGCGCCCTCAGGTGCCTTCAAGGCAGTCTGAAATGCACAAACCTGAATGGCCCGCTTGCTCCTTTACCCTTGCGCCCGTTATCATGCCCTGCATGTTAGGCAAACCTCTTGTGCTTATCACGTTGAGTGCTCTGCAACGGCCTTTAACGCCATTATCCCTGCAGCGCCATCCACAATTTTTGCCTTTTTTAAATCGCAGCGCGTTGTATTATCTGTTGCGTCATTGTCGCCAGGCAGGACTTGATACGGTTGTGCTTTTGCTGGATCAATCGCTTTATCAGCAGCTTGAGCATGTGCGTCAGCAGATTGCAGCTTTGCCTCTGCGGGTTGAGTGGATCTTGTATTCTGGCCAAGATCAGCGTGGGCTAAAAGCTTTAAAAGAGCATCTCAATGAAGATGATCCCGTGCTGCTGTTTCAAAATCCCTGCTTTGATTTACTGGATATCAACCAATTTTTGAAATTTCATCAGCAACAGCAAGCTGATTGCAGCTTACGCCTAAGTCCAGAGCCAGGCTGGAATAAAAGTCCCGTCTATCTTGATGCTGAGGCCCAGGTTATTTCTGATGCAGACAAGCAAAAAGACAGTTCACCCAAGCAGCAGGGCTATGATACCCGGTGTTATCTGATTGAGCCTGATATTTTTGAAGGTTTATTAGATCAGCCTTTTCAGATTTTAAATCAGCCCTTATTGCCCGCTTTATTAGATGCTGCTGAATATACGTCCGGTCAGTTAAGCGATAAACTCTGGGCTGACTGGCATACTGCCAAAGACTTTTTTAAGCTCCAGCACCGGCTTTTGGAAAAACAATTACTCGATCCCGAACATCGCCGCTTATTGCGCCATGACAAAGCGACAGTTTGGTTGGGTGAAGATGTCAGCTTAGGCAAAGACGTCAATATATCTGGCCCGGTATTAATTGGCGATCAGGTTCAGATTGAATCCGGTGTGACGATTCAGGGGCCAGCCATCATTGGGTCTCGCAGCCGAATACAAGCCAATAGTCAAATCAATCAATGCTGGATTTGGCCTGATTGCCGGATTGCCAGCGGGAGTCAGCTTAAAAATGGCTGGCTCGGTGAACAGGTCTTATTTAAATCAGAGTGTCTACAGACAGGCATCTGGGCCGCTGATCATTCCAAATTATACTTAAGCCAGACTCTACCTGCTGGCACGGTGCTAGGCCCGGACAGCATACTTGAACTCTAACTTGTTTTATTTGCGGGAGATGACCATGCACAGATTAACCTCTTCAATTTTTAAAACGGCCTGGTTTTTGAGCCTGATGGCCAGTGTCTGTGCACACTCGATTCCAGCCGCAAAAGCCGCTTACCCCATACCGCAAAACTTTAGCCAGGCCGTGGTGGCTGCTGATCACGTGCTGGCTTCTCAAGCTGGTCTTGAAGTGATGAAAAAAGGTGGAAACGCTTTTGATGCTGCGGTTGCGACTTCACTAGTACTGGCCGTGGTGCGCAATCAGAGTACGGGCATTGGCGGTGGCGGTTTTATGGTGCTGCGCACAGCAGAGGGGCAAGAAAAAGTGTTTGACTATCGTGAAGTGGCGCCACAAGCGGCCAGTCGGGACATGTTTTTAGACAAAAGCGGTCAGCCTGTGCCCAACTTAAGCACCGTGGGTTATTTAGCGGCGGGTGTTCCGGGCTTGTTAGCTGGGCTTGACACCCTGCACAAACGGTACGGCACCCGCCCCTTAGCTGAACTGATGCAGCCAGCAATTGATATCGCTGAACAAGGTTTTGCCGCAGACGCACATTTTGTTAATGGCTCAAATATGCTGGCAGCTCGCGGTGTGAGAGATGATTTAAAAGCCTTATATTTTAATCAGGGCCAGCCTTATAAACTCGGTGAAATCGTTCGTAATCCAGCATTGGCTGCTACTTTGCGTCTGATTGCCCGTGAGGGCGTCAAAAGCTTTTATAGCGGCGAAATTGCCGCAAAAATTGCGGCTGCAATGCAAGCAAATGGCGGGTTAATCAGCCGCAATGATCTCGCTAGCTATAAGCCGCGTGAACATAGCCCGCTGCGCGGCAGTTATCGGGGTTATGAAATTTTGACCATGCCGCCACCCAGCTCAGGTGGCGTGGCTTTGCTCACGATGCTGAATATACTGGAGCCTTATGCTTTGGGCTGGAACGCCACCGGGCATAATTCCAGTGCTTATATGCATCTGGTAACAGAGAGTATGAAACATGCGTTTGCAGATCGGGCTGAATATTTAGGCGATCCTGAGTTTGTCAAAGTGCCGGTAGCACAACTCACGTCTAAGGCTTATGCTCATGCTTTGCAGCCGCAGATTCAGCAGGCGATGGTCCAGACCCTGGCCCGTGAGCGCTATGGCTTAAACGGCCTAAGTGCAGTCTCAGCGCCTAAAATCAGCTATACCCCTGATGACCATGGCACAACCCATTACAGCATTATCGACAAAGCTGGGAATGTGGTCACGGCAACTGAAACAGTGAATACTCTGTTTGGTTCTCAGGTTGTGATTCCCGGGACCGGGATCGTGATGAATAATCAGATGGATGATTTTTCAAAAAGCCCAGGTGTACCCAATGCCTTTGGTTTAATTGGCAATGAAGCCAACTCAATTGCCCCAGGTAAAAAGCCTTTAAGCAGCATGACGCCTACCATTGTGCTAAAAAACAAACAACCTGTCTTAGCGCTGGGTGCTTCAGGTGGGCCAAGAATTATTACCGGTACGCTTCAGACGCTGCTCAACGTGGTTGATTTTGGCATGGACGTTGAAGCGGCAGTTTCTGCTCCGCGCTTTCATCATCAGTGGATGCCCGAAATGCTGTTTATCGAAAAAGACATGCCCTTTGACGTGCGATCAGCCCTGATGGCCAAAGGCCATCAGCTTGCGATGGGTGAAGCCGAAAACGTTGTGCAGGCCGTGATGAACCGCGATGGCCAGCTGACTGGGGCCTCTGATCCCCGCAAAGGCGGCAAGCCAGCAGGTTATTAATTCTTTTAGTAGATGCCATTTCAACCCTTAGGCAAGATCAGGGATAATGAGCTTCAATAATCAGTCATAAATAACTGAGTCTGCAAAGCTTAGAATTGGCTGAGAACCCGCTCTGCGCCATTGACACAACCTCAAAAAAAGGTTGTAATGATTTTAAGTAACATTTAAGGAGCCGTCTCCGTGTTGAAGCCTGTCCACCGTTTGATCGCCGCCGCTTCCCTCCTTTCGCTCACCTTTAGTGCCTGTTCCCAACAAAATCTCCAGCTGCCCGTCCGGGGTCAGACTGGCATGGTCCAGAATCAGTCTGCTGCTGTTCGTGGCCAGTCAACTGTTCGTAACGGTGACTGGTATGCCGCTCTTCCGGCTAATCTTCAGCAGTATTATGCTGGCGCTCGTGGCAAAACCGGCCGCGACCTGCTGCTGGCTTTAAACAAAATTGTTTCTACTGGCCACAAAGTCCTGCCTTATGGCCCGGCTAAATCTTATCTGTACGCCACAGCTGACCATATCACTCAGGGTAATGTCAGCGGTGTCTTTGACTCTTATTCGTATGTGCTCGTCCCCGGCAACGGTGGTGACGGCAATACCTATAAAGAGCAGGGCGACCAGAACCAAGACGGCACCCCCAATGACTTTATCAACCTGGAGCACACCTGGCCCCAGTCCTTCTTTGCCAAAGTTGAGCCGATGGTCTCTGACATGCACCATATGTTTCCGACTCTGAGCAAACCCAATGCCATGCGCAGCAATTACCCAATTGGTAAGGTTGAAGGCACGGTTGTCTACACCACCAACGGCGGCGCCAAACTGAGCGCGCTTGACAAAACCGGCCGTCACACGCCCCAGGCCACTGTTCAAATGTTTAACCTGCCCTGGGAAAAACAGCCCCACCAGACCATCGACAACGACTTCAAAGTCACTTTTGAGCCGCCGGATCGCCAGAAAGGCAACACCGCTCGTGCGCTGCTGTATTTCTACCTGCGTTACTTCAATCAGAACATCCGCCAGGGTGCTTATGACGAAGTGGAATTCTGGGATTCCAAAGTCCCAACCTTTATTCAGTGGGCTGCCAACGATGCGCCTGATGAACTCGAAATTCGCCGTCACGAGTCTGCCGCTCAGCAGCAGCGTAACCGCAATCCGTTTATCGACATCCCCAATCTGGCTCAGCTGATTGGTGCTGATGTGTTGATCAACAACAGCAACGGTCCTTCACAGGCTGCTACTGGCAACGCTCGTCGTGTCAGCAGCATGTCTCTGACTCAGCCCGACTGATGCGAGTGGCTGGTAGCTTGTTGCTAGTAGCCTAATACAAAGAGATTTAAGCCGGTGGTTTTAAACAAACCACCGGCTTCTTTGTTGTCTGGACGCTGTGCGCTTTTGTTTCAGTCGCGATAAGCGACTACTCGCCACGAGTGACCAGCCACCAGCTATACTATTTTTATGAACCTCTTTGCCAAGCCTTTGCTCTTCGGCTGTAATCAATGTGGGGAATGCTGCCGGCAAGTCCAGGTACCGCTTTGCCATCTGGATTTAATCCGTTTAAAAAAACGTTTTGCGGACAAGCCGCTCAGCAGCTGGTTACAATTACACCCGATTGAGCGGGAGCACCCTGAAGCTATTCTGATTGAAGGAAAACCTGTGCTGCTGATGCTTCGCAGTCGCTTGCCCGAAGGGGGCTGTCTGCAATTAGACGGTGACAGCTGTTCAATTTACTCTGACCGCCCCTTAGTCTGCCGGACTTTTCCGTTTGCGCGCCGTGGCCGTCAATTAAACATTGCACCAGAGTTTGAACTGCTGGTTTCGCTCTCTTGCGACCAGACCCCTTATAAACATAAAAGCGAAACCCTGGCAGATATTGAGCGCAGTGATCAGGCGTTTATTGCTTTTCGTCAAATGACCCGTCAGTGGAATCAAGAAATGGCGAATCATTCTGAAAGCCAGACGTTATCAACGTTTCT
>CAJYHH010000387.1 GCA_913773825.1 Candidatus Sericytochromatia bacterium
TCAGAGTGTTTGACGACGAGACTTACGATTTGCTGGCGGCTTCTGGCTGTAGCTGCCTGTCGTTTGGTGTAGAATCTGCTGATCCGCTGATTCTTAAAGGGTATGGCAAACGCCAGAAGCCCGAAGACACTTATAAGATTTTTCAAAAACTCAGCTCTCGCGGCATGCGCATGAATTATCTGTTAATCTCCGGTGCCTTTGAAGAAAGCCCCGAAAGTATGCAGACTACAAATCGTCTGCTGCTGGCCAACGGCAATCCAGCCCGTTATTTCCTGCTGACGCCGCTGCCCGGTACGCCGATTTACCGTCGCGCCATCGAAAAAGGCTTGATTACAGACGAAGATCATTATCTGACCCTGCTCTCAACCACTGACACAACGTTTGTGACTACGCCTACGCTCAAACTCACCGACATGCCCCAAGAAGCCTGGTTGTCACTTAAACAGCGCTGTGAACAAGACACCATGGCGATGCATGAACTGCGCAATCGCATCGGCATCTTTGGCCAATATCTCTGGCGCTCTTTGACGGGGCTATTAGCCAGCGGCAATCTGGCCGCAGCCCAGCCTCAGGTCTATACCTTCTGGCAAAGTGTTTTAAAACAGATTAATGACTTTAAACACTACTACCCAGAGCTTAAAATTGACCTGGCCCACTTTAAAAGTAGCTATCCAGGGCCAGAAGCAACTTTAGCCCTGCCGCCTGAATTACTGCAAGAAACAAAGCCGCTGGCGGATCGAATGGAGCCGAATGAATTATTACACTGGCTCTGGCAGCGCTACGGCCTGATGGGCGAAAAACTCTTGGCTCAGCTGCTGGAAATTCCGGTCCATTTCTGGCATGCCCCCCAAAATCCCCAACTGCTTAATCTGACCCTCCAAGTGCTAAGCCGTGACCTGGGCCTGATGGTTCACGCCATTGAGCGCAATCGCAACCACATGATTATACTGGATGCCCAGCCTGAACCCGTTGCCACTCCCGCCTGGTTACAAGACCCCATTAACTGGCAGGGACTCTATCAGCAACTTACTCAGACAGCTTTGATTCAGCGCTAAGTGCAAGCGGAAAACAGCTCCAGACGCTTCTGGCTGCAATACGGTGATAGCTGTCGTTTGCGCAATCAGTGGGAACTCGCTGAACAAGCTTATTTAGAAGCACGACAATATGGCGAGGATTACGGACTCTGGTATCGCTTAGGAATTTTATACTGCCAGATGCTGCGTTTTGCAGAAGCTGTAGACTGTTTAAACCAAGCTAATCAGCTTTGCCCTGACCAGCCTGAGATCCTGTTTGAACTGGCACGAGCCAACTACGATCTCTTTGATATTCAAGCTGCCATCCAGCACTACCAGCAGGTTTTGCAGCTGGCTCCCCAGATGATTAAATGTTGGTTTTATCTGGCTGAGAGTTATCAAGCGCTTGGTCAGCCACAGCAGGCCCGTCAAGCCCTGATGGCCTATCTTGCTCAAGCTCAAAAGCAAACAGATCTTCTCAGCCCGGATCAAGAGCTAGCCAGCTCCAGGCTCCAGCTTTTGGAATGTTCAGATCAGGATATCTGGAGAACTTGGCAATTAATTGCTCAGTTACATCATCGCGCAGCTTATCCCCCCCGATCTGGACAGAGCTGGTCAGGTCACATTCAGCCTGACCAGACCTTGCTGATCATGGCTGAACATGGTCTGGGTGACATCATTCAGATGCTGAGATTTTTACCCGCATTAACCGAACTGGGCCAGCCCTATCAGCTCTGCCTGAGCCCGACATCTGCTTTAAAGCGCTTACTCAGCTGCCTAAAACATCCTGTGGAAGTCATTGCGCCTAAATCCTTAGCCACTGATCGGCCTTACCTTTCACTCATTAATCTCCCCTTGTTCCCGGTGATCAAGCCTGACAATCATCTGGCTGTACCCTATTTGTATCCAGATTTGCATCCAGAGCGGTTTTTAGCGCCTAAACCAGAACAACAGCTGCTCAAAAACGCTTCACATCCCAAAATTGGTTTAGTCTGGTCCAGTGGTCATCCCAAACAGCGCAATCGCCACTGGCGTTATCAGCAACGCAAAGTTGGGCTGGCGTTTTTTAGTGAGCTGATACTGGCTCATCCAGAACTTAACTTTTATAGTCTGCAAGTGGGTCCCGAGGCCCAAGAACTCAATCACTGGCCCGAGTTGCCGATCATCAATCTTGGGCCCGAGCTAAATGACCTCTACGACACAGCTTGCCTGATTCAACATTTCGATCTGGTCATCAGTGTCGATACAGCCGTTGCCCATCTGACCGGCGCACTGGGTAAACCACTCTGGCTGTTATTGCCCATCGCCTGTGACGAGCGCTGGGGACAAAACAAGGCGCAAACACCCTGGTATCCAAGTGCCCGTCTCTTTCGCCAAAGCGTCCCGTTTAACTGGCAAGCGGTGCTGATTCAGCTTCAGAGCGCGCTTGCTGAATTTAGCAGCCTGCACACTCAGCACTGGGATCGACCAAAAATCCTTTAAGGCTTAAACGCCCCATCAACACAGGATGAGGCAGACCATCACGGGGAATTAGAGAAAACTCTCCCGTGCGGGTCTGGCCGCGCAGAATATACTTCACTCTGACCACTTTACGGCGGGTTGTGCCGTGGGCATTACGGACCAGAATTTCTCTGACCACCGGCTGGTCTAAACCAGCTTGGCGAGCCAGTTCACTATCCAGGCTGGATAAATCTGCGCCTGTATCAATTCGGGCTTTGACCCGCAGCTGAAACTGACCCAGTAAAATAACCTGCTCAACAGGCTTAAGCACAATCTGATCACACGGGTCTGCCTGAGCAGACAGACTCAGAGCGCCCAGCAAAACAGCCAGAAGCAGCCCCAAAGCGCGATGAGACCGCTTAAGCTGTCGCAAACCTGACATTAACCGTCACGCCGACTCAGCAATTGTTCAAACATATCCTGGCGCATTAAAATAAGAGTCAGAATTAACAAAATCGCCAGCATCGCAAAAGGCATACGCTTAAATAAATAAGGGATGCACACAGACATCAAAATAAACAAAAAGGTGTAGCCACCACCGCGGATAAGAGCTTTCATGAGGGATCTTTGTCCTCCAGGGCCAACAGGCCAGGGTCTGATTCAAGCATTTGTAATTCATAATCAAGCCGGGTCAATTCATGTAAAGCCAGAGCAGGCACAGGTTCTGGTACGGCAAGCGGATCACGGGTCAGGATTTCTCGATTAATTTGCTCCAGCTGCTCAATAGCGTCTTTAAGCTGGACAAGCTGATGTTTAAGGGCTTTGCGACGTGTCACTAAAACCTGTACACGTTCTCGTTCCAGAGCAGAAAAAGCCTGCTGCTGCTGCAGATAATGCACCCAATGACGCTGCTGCACCACATGATCCAGCATGTCTTCAAAACAGGCCAGTTTATCGTTCATCTGATCTTGATCGGGAAAACGATGTTCCCGCAAGACTTTTTGCAAAGCCAGACCATCTGACAAAATCTGGCGCAGCTGACGCTGCAAACGCTCTAAATCTTCAGCGGTGCGCTCAAGTAAACTATCGCGGCTAAAGTGATGGCGCTCCATCTCAGACTGCCAGTGTTCCAGTCGATTATTTAACTCATCAACACGTTCCTGAAAAGCCTCAAAACGATCCAAAGCACTCTGGACGCGCTCACTGCGCTTATCAACATCTCGTTTAAGCTGGGCGGCTTGTTCCAGCAGTTTTTGCTGATTGTCAGAGGCCTGCTGCAGCGCTTGAGCCACCAAAGGCTGAGTCAGGGTCTCAAGTCCAGGCTCAGCGCTGGACTCTGCGCGCAGCGCTCCCGCTAATTCAGCGGGTGGAGGCGCTTGCCTCGATAAAGATTCTACCTGGGCTTCAAGCTCTTCAGAGGGTGCGCTTGCACCCAGTGAAGGATGCGCGCCATACGTACTTTTAAACGGCTCATAAAGCGATTTTTCGGGCAAAGGGACCGGCTGATGATGCTGGAGTACAGCCGCGGTTTCGGGATTTTGCTCTCTAAAACGGGCCATCGCAGTTTGTAGCTTAGACTGCAGCGGATCAGCATCAGCCGGTGTAGCCCCTGTGCTGATAGACGAACTCAGGGGCAAACTCGCAGGCATTGGGGATAGGCTGGAAGATTCAAGGCTATCATCATCGAGCACAATATCAAAACTGCTGCGCAAGGGCGGCAGTAAAGGCTCAACTTCAGCGGCTAATAAACGACCGTCTGTCGCCAGACGCGTGAGCAACTCAGGCTCTTCGAGCTGAACAGGCGGGCGCCGTTCACCTTTATTGCGCTCCAGTAAATAATATCTATCGAATAATCTCAGTACCTGTACTGAACGCTGGGGCCCTAAGCGCAAAGTCTGCAGCAGATGCGTCTCAGGATGATGTTCGATTTGCAGCTGAAAATCACTCATGCTCAAGGCGCCTGACTGAGAGCCTGATTCGGCATCAGCTTAGATGCCTGAGCCATCTCCTGGCGGATTTCAGCCGCCAGCCGATCCGCTAAAGCCTCAAGTTCACGACGCTCATTGAGGACATGCCACTGAATCTCAGCATCCCGTTTAAACCAGGTCTGCTGACGTTTGGCATACTGACGGGTATGAATAAACATCGCTTCTTTAGCCGCTTCCAGACTGAGCAAACCGTCAAGATACTGACCGGTTTCAGCATAATTCAGCGTCTGCAGCAAAGGTAAATCAGCGCCATATATTTCTCGTAGACTCTTTAACTCATCTAAAAGCCCGTCCATAAACATTCGCTCAATGCGCTGTTGAATCCGCCGATAAAGAATCTCTTTGAGCGCTGTGACAGCCAGATAACGGCAAGGGCGACTTAAACCCGATGAACGGGTTTGCCAATGTGAAATCGGCTGTCCGGTGACGTGTTCAACTTCAAGCGCACGCACAATCCGGCGCACGTCATTCAAATGCAAACGCTCAGCCGTAATCGGGTCAGACTGCTGTAAACGTCGGTGCAGCACACCCGGTTCAAGGGCTTCCTGGGCTTCAAGCTCAGCGCGAAGTGCTTCTTGGGGAGGCACTTCGGGAATGCTGTAGTCATATAACAAGGTTCGAAAATACAAACCTGTGCCGCCAACTAAAATGGGGACACGCCCACGGGCACTTACTTCTTGAATCGCAGCTTCTGCAGCTTCGCGATATTGCGCAACCGTAAAGGTCTCACGAGGGTCCGCAATATCAAAGAGCTGATGCGGAACACGGGCCTGCTCAGCCGCATCGGGCTTGGCTGTGCCAATACTCAGCTCACGGTAAATCTGACGGGAATCAGCACAGAGAATTTCACCGTCTAAACGCTCAGCTAATAAAAGGCCAAGCTCACTTTTGCCCACAGAGGTCGGGCCAGCCAGGGCAATCAGCATCAGGAATCCTGCTTGTTGCGCTTAAACGAGTCCAGCTCTTTGCGGACCACACTTTCGTAGCAGTCCGGGCAAATGCTGTGGCTAAACTGGGCATGGGTATGGGCAGCCAAAAAGCTTTCCAGACGCTCCCAGTAGTTCTCGTCGTTGCGAATTTTTTTACAATACGAGCAAATCGGCAACAGTCCCCGCAGCTCACGCACATTGTTGAGGGCGTCTTGAAGCTCATGAATTTTTTCATGCAGGGTTGTCTGAAGATGCAGAATTCGCTCAGCGACCTGAATCCGAGCCTTAAGCAGACCCGGATCCAGGGGTTTTTCGAGATAGTCGTCAGCCCCGGCAGCGAGGCCTTCGAGCATATTGTCGCGCCCGGAGCTCGCCGTCAATAAAATGACGTAGAGCCCTTTTAGACGCTGATCAGCGCGAATTTTGGCACAGAGTTCGGTACCGCTAAAGCCCGGCATCTTCCAGTCTAAAATGACCAGATCAGGTAATGGCCCCTGCTGCAGCAGCTTCCAGGCTTGCTCGCCGTCTTTGACGACCTGCAACTGGTGCCCCCACTGTGACAGAGCCGACTGGGTAATGGCCAGAGCCGTTGTATCGTCCTCTGCAACCAGAATCCGACTCATGAAATGATTCCGGCCTCACGACCCACGCGCTGGTACACCGCTTTGGTTTGCTCAGCAATGATGTCCCAGTTATAGGTATCAATCAGGCGCTGATAAGCCTGATCAACCATCCACTTGCCCCAATCGGGGTGATACAGGACTTGTTTAATGCCCCAGGCCAGCGAGTCAGGTGAACCCGCATGGGTTTTAATCCCGGTTACGCCGTGTTCAACAATCGGGCCCAAACCACCGGTGTCAGAGACAACCACAGGAATCCGCGCAGCCATACCTTCAAGCGCCACAATGCCAAAAGGCTCGTAGATGCTGGGATAAACGCCAACATCAGCCACATGCAACAGCTTGAGTAAGTCATCGTCTGAAACATAACCCGGCAGGTGGAAGCGGTCTGCAATGCCTAAAGCCTGAACGCGATAGCGCAGTTCTTCGAGCATGGGGCCTTTGCCAGCAATCACAAAGCGCGCGTTGGGGAAGTCACGCAGCACGTCAACAGCGGCCTGAACCAGCACCTGGAAACCTTTTTCGGGTACCATACGGCCCACGCTGACAATCAGCGGCTCATAGTCAGCGGCTAAACGACGGCGGAAATCCCAGGCATCGGGGAAGTCAAACAAGAACTTATCGCGCCGGATGCCGTTGGGAATAATATCAATTTTTTCGTAAGGCACCTGGAAGCTGTTCATGATCTCGCCGCGCATATAGTCGCTGCAGACAATGGTGCGCCAGGAGTGATAATTCAGGAACCACTCCATGCCGTGAACATAAGCCTGGGTTTCATTATGAATCCCGCTCCAGCGGCCTGCTTCAGTGGCATGAATCGTGGCAACTAAAGGCTTATTATAAATCTGCTTAAGCTGAACACCTGCATGGGCAACCAGCCAGTCATGAGCGTGAATCACGTCAATCTGACGGCTCTGCATCAGCTGATGGGCTTTAGACAGAATTTCAAAGTTAAGATTTAAGATCCAGGGGAAAAACTGTGGCGCTTTGACCACTTCTTTAATGCGATGGACGTTAACACCATTGACTTGGGCAAATTCAGGGGTGCCAGGATGGTCAGCCGTAATGACGTCGATCTGTTCCCAGTGCTGAACCAGGGCCTCGGAAATTTCTTCGCTATGACGGGCCAAACCGCCGACGATCCGGGGCGGATATTCCCAGGTGAGCATCAAAATGTTCATTGAAGGATTACCTCGTTGTGTGCTCGATAAAAAGATAAAAGATAGTTTATTCAGTTTAACATTGCCGAGGGATTTAGGGCAGGAACAGGGGATGCCGGTTTAGTGCCGACAAAGTCGGCGGTCTGTTGTGCCAAAGGCACAGTTTAGAGAGTTTGACTCCCAAACAGAATCTTTCACCCCGCTAAACCATGAGCCAGGCTCACGCTAAACCGCTGGCCAAGCCAGCTCTCAACCAGCACACAAAGTGTGCGCCCAAACCTCTTCCCCTTATCTGCTTTTTTCTCACGCGGAGCCTGCTATCATAAAGTGAATAAGAAAAAGAGCCGCTCGGCCTGTTAAGAGGAGAACACAGATATGAACTTGCTACAGGAAGAAACCGAGGAGCTCAAAGCCCTGCTGGATCGCCAGGGTTACGACTATCGTGACGGGGCGGACCCGGAAATTCTTGAAAGCCTCGACAGCCAGGGATTACCTGCTGCTTACCGCCGTTTTCTGGCCCAGCTTGACCCCGGTGACGCTGCCTGGCGCCTGGGTGGTCAATTTACCATTGTGCTGCACAGCGCTGACGAACTTGGTGAATGGCAAGATGAAGCCATTGCACCCGATCAGTACATCATTGGCAGCTTTAACGGCCAGCCGCTGGCTTTAGGCACAGGCGCTGACGGCGATATCGCTGTTTTCCGCTTAGACGAAGACGGCCCGGTCGGTGTCGCGTCTTCACTGGTTCAGTTTTTACAGATTCTGCGCACCAGTCTTGAAATGCTCGGCAAACTGGCTGACTATGACGAAGACAGCGAAGACGAAGGTGATGAAGGCTACGACGATATGGACGACTATGAGTCTGGCGCTTTTGCCAGCGGTCGTGAAGACGTGCTGAATGACTTTTTAGATGAACTGGAAAACATCGACCCAGACTGTGCTGAAGCCTGGCGGCCGGTGTGAGGGAGCCCGTAGCTGATGGCTTGTAGCTCGTAGCCTACACAGCCCATAGCCCGCTTCCCCAAAAACCCAAAGCCCCCGAAATCTGAAAACAGATTTCGGGGGCTTTAACGCTTGGCGGTCAGCTTGGCGACAAGCACCTCGCTATCAGCGATGAGCGAATGTTGTTGAGCCAATGAAAGTGGACCGATAAGCCGAGTTTTGTCCACTCTAAAAGAGTGGGGTGATTATCTCTCTGCGACAGCCGTTACCGACTCTCTCTAGCAGCATACCCGGAGGCGGGGCGGGCCACCCATGCTCCTGTTTGCCTTGCTCCGGATGGGGTTTACCTAGCCAATCGATCACTCGATTGCTGGTGGTCTCTT
>CAJYHH010000388.1 GCA_913773825.1 Candidatus Sericytochromatia bacterium
ATGGCAAAGACGGGCGTCCGGGCCATACCCTGATCGATGGCCCCTATATTGGTGGCGGCCTGACATTCTGACGCCGGATAACAATGCCACCTGATACCGCAAGGAAATCTGCCGTTACAGGGTCTGGTTTCCTTGCTCTTCTTCTCGTCTTATCTCAGACGGGGATTACTGAGAGGCAGATTATGAAAACGTTTATGCTGATGTTCTTTACTCTCTGTCTGACCGGCTGCGTGCAGTATAAATGGGTCAAACCCGATGCATCAGAGCAGCAAGAAACCGTGGCAGAAACGGCCTGTCAGGCTCAGGCGCTGCGCGACTTACCGCCAGATAATATTGTGAGCGGTAAATACACCTCAAAAGACAGTAAGTACAAAACCACAGACACGGACTACTCAACCAGCGATGCTAATGAGAGCCAGCGGGAAATTCTGGTCAAAGATTGTATGTTCAGAAAAGGCTGGCAGCAGATAGAGGTCCAGCAATAACATACGCGGGGTGGTCGGGGCGGGCTGCGCCCTGGCCCGCTCGATTCAGTGTCCGCTATCACGTCTGGCGGACACTGAATTCTCATCAGACGGTTGATTGCGCTGTCGCCGGCAACGTTCTGAACAGTACATCACCTCATCCCAGCACTTTTCCCATTTTTTCCGCCACGTCATCGGTTTTTTGCACGTTTTACAGTAGCGAACCGGTAACGACTTTTTATTGCCTTTAAACATGTCAGCCCCTCTGATAAAGCCTTTTGCTGCAGCTGTTGTAAGTATAGCCCATCGCCTTCTGCGATAAGCCAGAGGGTGAATATCACAAAGTCAGTTCGCGGCTTTCCTGAGGTCATTTCTGTTACTGCCAGATTCTGATCTTCTACCGCTTCTGACACACTCTGCGTCACGTTGTTTATCAGATGAATAAACGGCGACAGTAAATTAACCGCAAGCCCTGATAGATTGCCTGGATACCTGCGCCAATAATTCCTGGCCTTTGCGTCCGTCAGTGAGCCTCAGATTGTCCTGAATGACTATCGCGTGGTCGCCAGAGAGCCCGACACATAACACGCAGCGGATTTAGACAATAATCTGGCCTGATGGGGGGCAGCCATTAAATCTGCCGGATAAAACCGGCCACATTACCCTCATGCCTGTTCAGAAATCATTACGCACGTAAATAGTTTATTCAGAAACAACGCGGTTTATCGTCTGAGGGATGCGTGTCTGTCCATTTATTTTTTCCCCTCCTCTTCTCTGAGCACTAATCACTCACCAGCCCGGCGCAGCCAGAGCGGCCGGGCTGAATCGTTAATAATAAAATAATTGATTATCATAAGGTTACAGATAACCGTAATTAATGAGCGGACAATGAATTAATTTTTCGACGTTTTACCAGCGCCCCTCTCCTCTATTAGGC